>DAIRFM010000336.1:0-2388 GCA_036795025.1 Burkholderiales bacterium
GGGGCGACGTGCAGGCTGCAGGCGGCGAGGCGGTTGGAGGCACGGGCGTAGCCGTCGGCCATCGCCACCACCACCGCTTCCTGCAGCCCGAGCACATAGTTCAGCTCGGGAAAATCCGGCACCACCTCCATCAGCGGCAGCTCGGTAGTGCCCGGATTGCCAAACAGGTGGGTAACACCCTCGTCAACGAGGAGCTTGAGAAATGCGGAACGCCCATTTAGTCTGGTCATGATCAGAACGACCGCGGCAGGCCGAGCACGTGCTCGGCGACGTAGGACAGGATCAGGTTGGTCGAGATCGGCGCCACCTGATACAGCCGTGTCTCGCGGAATTTGCGCTCGACGTCGTACTCGCAGGCAAAGCCGTAGCCGCCGTGGGTCTGCAGGCAGATATTGGCCGCCTCCCATGACGCCTTGGCGGCAAGGTGCTTGGCCATGTTCGCCTCCGCGCCGCAGGACTGGTGCTGATCGAACAGCGCGCACGCCTTCCAGCGCATCAGGTTCGCCGCCTCCGTCTCCATGTACGCATCCGCGATCGGGAACTGCACTCCCTGGTTCTGGCCGATAGGCCGGTCGAACACCACCCGCTCCTTGGCATAAGCGCTCGCCCGGCGGATGAACCAGTAAGCGTCGCCGATGCATTCGGCGGCGATCAGGATGCGCTCGGCGTTCAGCCCGTCGAGGATGTATTTGAACCCCCTGCCCTCCTCGCCGATCAGGTTCGCCGCCGGGATCTCGAGATTGTCGAAAAACAACTCGCAGGTATCGTGGCTGACCATGTTGCGAATCGGCTGCAACGCGAGGCCCTTGCCGATGGCCTGGCGCAGATCGACGATGAATATCGACATGCCCTCGGACTTGCGCTTGACCTCGGCGACCGGCGTGGTGCGCGCCAGCAGGATCATCAGGTCGGAGTGCTGGATGCGCGAGATCCACACTTTCTGGCCGTTGACGACGTAGCGATCGCCCTTTTTCACGGCCGTCGTCTTGAGCTTGGTGGTATCAGTGCCGGTGGTCGGCTCGGTCACACCCATCGACTGCAGCCGCAGTTCGCCCGAGGCGATCTTGGGCAGATACTTGCGTTTCTGCTCCTCGGAGCCATGGCGCAGCAGCGTGCCCATGTTGTACATCTGGCCGTGGCAGGTGCCGGAGTTCCCCCCGCACAGGTTGATCTCTTCCATGATCACCGAAGCCTGCGCGAGACCCAGCCCCGAGCCGCCGTATTCCTGAGGAATCAGCGCCGCGAGCCAGCCGGCCTTGGTCAGGGCATCGATGAACGCCACCGGAAAATCGCGCTCATAGTCGAGCTTGCGCCAGTACTCGTCGGGATACTGGCGGCAAAGGTCGCGCAGCGCTTCGCGCAACTCCTGGTGCTGGTCGGGCGCGGGAATATTCATGGTTGTTTCTCCGGATTTGCTTGGTTGGGAGTATCGGCGGCGTCCGGATCACTCATTGCTCCGGCAGCGAAAGATGCAACCGCCTTGCCGAGCCGGCTGCTTCTCGCTCGCCGCGGCGCGAAACTCGGTTGCGTCGCGACGATGTCATATTCATAATACCGAACGATCTCGAACTAAACAATGACCCAGAAAAAACCGGACACGGAAAAGCACACCATGGAATTCAAGGACATCATTTACACCGAGCAGGCCGGCGTCGCCACCATCACCATCAACCGGCCGAAGGTCTATAACGCCTTCAACAGCAACACCTGCGAAGAGTTGATCCAGGCCTTCGGCAAGGCCGGCTGGAACCGCGACATCGGCGTCGTGGTGCTGACCGGCGCCGGCGACAAGGCTTTCTGCACCGGAGGCGACCAGAGCGCCGAAGCCGAAGACGGCGGCTACGGCGGGCGCGGCACGATCGGCCTGCCGGTGGAGGAACTGCAAAGCATCATCCGCGACATCCCCAAGCCGGTGATTGCGCGCGTCAACGGCTACGCCATCGGGGGCGGCAACGTGCTGGTGACGCTCTGCGATCTGGCCATCGCCTCGGACAAGGCGCAGTTCGGGCAGGTCGGCCCCAAGGTGGGCTCGGTCGATCCCGGCTTCGGCACGGCACTGCTCGCGCGCGTGGTCGGCGAGAAGAAGGCGCGCGAGATCTGGTACCTGTGCCGCCGCTACAGCGCGCAGGAAGCCCTGGCGATGGGGCTGGTGAACGCGGTCGCGCCCGACGACCAGCTCGACGCCGAGGTCGCGAAGTGGTGCGGCGAAATCCTGCAGATGAGCCCGACCGCGATCGCGCTCGCCAAGCGCTCCTTCAACGTCGACACCGAGATGATCCGCGGCATTTCCTCGTTTGCCATGCAGGCGCTCAAGCTTTACTACGACACCGAGGAATCGAAGGAAGGCGGCAACGCGTTTCGCGAGAAGCGCAAGCCCGACTTCCGCAA
>DAIRFM010000337.1:0-2387 GCA_036795025.1 Burkholderiales bacterium
CCTTCTCGATCGCGCAGCCAGAAACAATAAATAGAGCAAGACTCAGGATAGCTGAATTGGTCGGCCGCATTGCCTTTTCCCCAAGAAATGTCTTGCCGCCGACTCCGCCTGCCCGCCGTTGGAGCATCGCGCTACGCCGCTTCTCCGTGCTTGCGCTGCAGGAACTGGCCGACCTGGCTGCCGATCGCCCGCACCGCCGCCATGCTCGAAGGAATAACCCAGAATGCTGCGGAACCATTGCACCAGCAGCGCACCGGAAAGAAGAATCCAGCCCAGGACCCAGCCTGACAAGTGGATGTGGGAAAAAGCGAGTCCGATTGCCACCAGCAGCAAGGCCAGCGACGCTAGTTCAATGGACGGCAAAGATTCCAGCACCGGAAGTGGCCTCAGGATTTAGACAGAAATTCGTGATCGACAAATGCAACTGTGCTGATTGGGTCGCCGCTGTCTGTGGCGGCGAAGCAAATTACACGCTATCCGGCACCTTGGCGTCAAGCGCCGTTCGACCTGCGCCCCACCGTTCGGTGATTTCAGGTGGCGGATGACAGTTCCTGCATGCACCAATATTAGGGCTCTTTACACCCCTGCCACAACTGCAATGAACAGTTGCCGCCCGCGCCGAGGCCGCGTAGCCTATGCAGGCAACCTCGCCGCCCCCGAGCCGCTACCGCGGACGGGGCATCGCCAATTGAAATGCCCGGAGATCAAGTCCATGAAACGACAATTCCTGATGTTTCTCGCGCTAATCAGCGCCGCCACGGCTTGCGTAGCGAACGACGAAGCGGCGAAAGCCAGTTATGACGCCGCAAAGAAGAAAGCGGACTATCGTTACAGCGAGGACCAGAAGATATGCGCTGATGAATCGACCTCCGGCCGGCGTATGCAATGCCTGCGCGACGCGAAGGAGGACCACGCAAAGGCATTAGCCGCTGCCGAGAATAAGCTTGCGGCAGAAAGCAAGACCGGTCACAGCGCGGCCGGTTGCAACGATTGCGGCAAGGTAACGGCAGTCAGGGTAGCAGAAAAAGAAGGCAAGGCCGGCCCGGTGGGACTCATCGCCGGGGGAGTCGCCGGCGCACTCCTCGGTCACCAGGTCGGCAAGGGAACGGGCAAGGACGTGGCCACCGTTGCCGGCGCCGCCGGAGGAGCCTACGCCGGCCACAAGATCGAGGGAAAAATGAAATCGACCAAGACCTGGGCCGTCTCGGTACGCTTCGACAACGGTGACGAGCGTACTTTCAATTTCGATCACGACCCCGGATTGGCTGCAGGTGATCCGGTAAAGGCTGCCGGCAGCAGTATTGTCCGGCGCTAGCGTCGGAGAATTCACTCATGGAAATGGCTGGAATTCCGTTCGCCACGACCGATTGGTCGAAGATCGAACAGACGGAGCACAAAGGCGAAAGCGGTATCGCTTACTGGCGTACCCGTCAGTTCGGTTCCATACGCGTTCGCGTGGTTGAATACACGCCCGGCTATGTTGCCGATCATTGGTGTTCAAAGGGCCACATATTATTCTGCCTCGAAGGTGAACTGAGCACCGAACTCCAGGATGGTCGCCAATTTGTGTTACAGCCTGGCATGAGCTATCAGGTCGCCGACGGGGCTGAACCCCATCGCTCGTCCACAGCGGTTGGCGCCAAGCTGTTCGTGGTGGACTGAGAACGCTCGCAGGCTGCTGAAAAGCGCTTCCCGGACGCGAAGCGAATTTGGGGTCACGCGGTCTGCCGGCGGGATGCGTTTTTCAGCAGCCTCCGATTTGGGGGATGTAAAAAGGAGGCGCGCCCCCTTTTTGACAACCTGCCGGTCCCGCCGACCGGCACGCGCAAACAGCGGCGCGGCTAACGCCATGCCCAGACGGGCTGCTCCAGGTGCGCCACGCGCGTGGCGCGGCCGTGCACGGCAACCTCCATGAATTGGTAGAGCACCGCCGCAGTTGGCGCGTGGATCAACGTTCCCAGCAACGGATAGCGAATCACCGGTTGATCGCTTTCCGGTATCGCGACGAATTCGGGGGAGCCGGGCCGGCCCAGGTCAGCCAGAGGCACACGGTAGATCGCCGCCACCTCCGCCGGGTTTGCGCTCATCGCCGCATCGTTCGGCGCCCAGACGACGATCGGCGTGATGAGATAGCCGGAACGCGTCGGGTAATCATCGAGCCACCCGAGAATGCCCTCGCGTGCGAGTTCGAGGCCGATCTCCTCCCGCGCTTCGCGCAGCGCGGCCTCGACAATGCTCTCGCCCGCGTCGACGCGCCCGCCGGGCAGCGCGAACTGGCCGGAATGCGTGCTCAGGTGCTTCGCCCGGAGCGTCAACACCAGTGCTGCATCGCCCGCGCCGCCGTCAGTGAGGATCAGGCACACCGCCGCGCGCTTGAGGCCGCGTGC
>DAIRFM010000089.1:0-4932 GCA_036795025.1 Burkholderiales bacterium
GTTGCGCCTATAGTACGGCGCTCCAAGCGCAACCGAGGACGCCGGGAATGGCACGCGAGCAATTTGTCTTCCGCCACACGCTGCGCGTGCGCTGGGCCGAAGTCGACAAGCAGGGCATCGTTTTCAACGGCAATTATTTCCTTTATTTCGACGTCGCCATCACCGAATACTGGCGCGCCATCGGCATCAACTACCCCGACGGCATCGTGAAGGCTTTCGGCACCGATATGTACACGGTGAAGGCGACGGCCGAGTACCACAGCTCGGCGGAGTACGACGATATCCTCGATATTCACGGCCGCACCGCGAGGCTCGGGCGCTCGAGCATGCAGTTCCTGCTCGAGATCTGGCGCGGCGACACGCACCTGGTCAGCGGCGAGCTGATTTATGTCAACGCCGATCCGGCGACAAAAAAGTCCGCCCCTTTACCCGAACCGCTGCGTCAGAAGATCATCGGCTACGAGCGCGTCCAGCCCGAATCAGGCCCGGCCAAGTCATAGCAGCGATCGGCTAAAATAAGCTTCTTCTCCCTTTTTTTCCAACGGAAACCATCATGCAAGTTCGCGACCAGCTTTATATCAACGGCCAATGGACCGCACCCAAAGGCAACAAGTCCATAGATGTGATCAACGCGTCGACCGAGGAGGTCATGGGGCGCATTCCCGAAGGCAGCGAAGACGACGTCAATGCCGCAGTCGCCGCCGCGCGCGCCGCCTTCGACGGCTGGGCCGCGACGCCTGCCGCCGAGCGCGCTGCGTTCCTGCAAAAAATCCACGAAGGACTGAAAGCGCGCATGGAGGAGATCGGCAAGCTGATCGCCGGCGAAGTGGGCATGCCGGTGAAACTCGCCACCATGATCCAGGCGGGCTCCCCCACCGCGACCTTCGGCCTGTACGCCAAGATGCTGGGCAGTTTCGCCTTCGAAGAGAAGGTCGGCAATTCGCTCATCCTGCGCGAGCCGGTCGGCGTGGTCGCGGCGATCACGCCCTGGAACTATCCGCTGCACCAGATCGCGGCCAAGGTCGCGCCGGCGCTCGCCGCCGGCTGCACCGTGGTGCTCAAGCCTTCGGAAGTGGCGCCGCTCAATGCCTTCGTGCTGGCCGAAATCATCCACGCCGCCGGCCTGCCCGCGGGCGTGTTCAACCTGGTCACCGGCTACGGCCCGGTGGTGGGCGAAGCCATGGCCCGGCACCCGGATGTCGACATGGTGTCCTTCACCGGCTCCACCCGCGCCGGCAAGCGCGTATCCGAGCTCGCGTCGGCCACGGTGAAGCGCGTGGCCCTCGAGCTGGGCGGAAAATCCGCCTCGGTCGTGCTCGACGACGCCGATCTCGCCGCCGCGGTCAAGGGCACGATCAACGCCTGCTTCCTCAACTCCGGCCAGACCTGCTCGGCGCACACGCGCCTGTTGGTGCCCGAGAGCAAATACGACGAGGCGGCGAAAATCGCGGTCGAAGTGGCCAAAGGCTTCACCGTCGGCGATCCGTTCGGCGGCACGGCCAAGCTGGGACCGCTGGTATCCGAACTGCAGCGCGAGCGCGTGCGCGGCTACATCAGGAAAGGCATCGAAGGGGGAGCGGAGCTGCTCGCCGGCGGCCCAGACGCGCCCGAGGGCCTGCCCAAGGGTTACTACGTCAAGCCCACCATATTCGGCCGGGTCAAGCCCGACGCCACCATCGCCCAGGAAGAGATCTTCGGGCCGGTGCTGTCCATCATCACCTACAAGGACGAGGACGAAGCGGTGAAAATCGCCAACGGCACGCCCTACGGCCTGGGCGGCGGCGTGTGGTCGAAAGACGAAGAGCACGCGAAGAAAGTGGCGAAGCGCATGCGCACCGGCCAGGTGGACATCAACGGCGGCCCGTTCAACCTGCAGGCGCCGTTCGGCGGCTTCAAGCAATCGGGCAACGGCCGCGAGCTGGGCCGCTTCGGGCTGGAGGAATTCCTCGAGTACAAATCCCTGCAGCTTAAGCCCGAAGCCAAAGCCTGATGGCGGTCAAGTATTACTGGGAAGACTTCACGCCGGGCCGGGTGTTCGAAACCGCCACGCGTACGCTGTCGGAGGAGGACATCGTGCGCTTCGCCCGGGAGTACGACCCGCAGGCCTACCATGCCGACGCGGAGGCCGCGCGGCGCTCGCCTTTCGGCGGACTGATCGCGAGCGGCTGGCAGACCGCCGCCGTGGGCATGCGCCTGATGTGCGACAGCTACCTGCTCGAGAGCTCCTGCGTCGGGTCGCCCGGACTGGACGAGCTGCGCTGGATGAAGCCGGTGCGCCCCGGCGACACGCTGCGCTTGAGGAGCACCGTAATCGAGTCCACGCCCTCGGGCAAGCAGCCGAACCGCGGCACGGTGCTGTTTCGCTGGGAAATCCTGAACCAGAACGGCGAAGTCGTATTGTCGATGCTCGGCCGCCAGTTGTTCCTGCGCCGCGCGCCGGCGTAGCTTCCTGAATCAGGTTCAAACGTGAGCTACAAATATTATTGGGAAGACTTCTACCCGGGGCAGGTGCGCGAGACCAGCGGCTACAGCCTGTCCGAAGAAGAGATCATCGAATTTGGCAAGAAGTACGATCCTCAGCCCTTCCATACCGACAAGGACAAGGCAAAGGAGTCCGTTTTCGGCGGACTGATCGCCAGCGGCTGGCAGACGGCCAGCATGGGCATGCGTATGCTCTGCGATCTCTACCTGCTCGAGGCGGCGAGCCTCGGGTCGCCCGGTGTCGACGAGCTGCGCTGGGTAAAACCGGTGCGCCCGGGCGACACGCTGCGGCTGAAATCGACCGTGCTCGAAACGCGCGCCTCCGCGAGCCGCCCCGACATGGGCACGGTGCGTTCGCGCTCGGAAGTCTACAACCAGCACGGCGAGCTGGTGATGCACATGTCGGGTGTCGGCATGTTCCGGCGCCGCAATCCGGGAGAGTAGCGAATTCCCGCCCAGGCTACTGCTTCCCGCCATAGCCGACCAGGCCCATCAGCAGCCGCGCGCAGCCGTACGCGCTCCAGATGAGGGCGCGCCGCCATAATGGTTGCTGATGCCACGCGCTTTTCGCCACCACCATGGCGCCGTCCTGCATGTGATCGTGCAGGCTGCGGCGCAGTTCCTGCGAAAATTTTGCGTCGTCGGCGACGATGTTGGCCTCGCGCGCCAGCATCAGGCTGAACGGATCGATGTTGGAGGAACCTACGGTAGCCCAGCGCTGATCGATCACGGCGACCTTGGCGTGCAGGAAGCTCTTGTGATATTCGTAGATCTCCACCCCGGCGTCGAGCAGTGACCCGTACAGCGCGCGCGTGGCGTAATGCAGCAGCATGTATTCGACCCGGCCCTGCAGCAGCAGCATTACGCGCACGCCGCGCCTGGCCGCCCCACGCAGCGCATGGCGGAAGCGGGCGCCGGGGAAGAAATAGGCGTTGGCGATGATGATCTCCTCGCGCGCCTCTGCGATCGCGGCGAGATAGGCATCCTCGATGTCGGATCGATGGCGCACGTTGTCGCGCAGCGCCAGCGCGGCGCGCTGATTGCCGTGCACGATGGCACTGACCGGCGGATGCCGCTGCGCGCTGCGCCTGAGACTCGCCCAGGCGACCCGGTGCCACAGGTGCGCGGTCTGGTCCAGGACGCTCGCGATCAACGGCCCCTCGATGCGCACGGCGTAGTCGTAGCGCGGCGGCGTATGCCGGGGAGTATGCATGTCGTCGATGATATTGATGCCGCCGACGAAGGCCACGCGAGCGTCCACCACCACCAGCTTGCGGTGCAGGCGCCGCAGGCGGTTGCGCCGCAGGGTGAGGGGCGAGGTCTTGGGTCCGAATATCAGCACCTCGATATTGGCCGCGGAGAGCAGCTTCCGCGTTTGCTCGAAGATGCCCTTGGAGCCGAAGCCGTCGACCAGCACATGCACCCTCACGCCGCGCCCGGCTGCGCGCACGAGCGCGGCGGCGATGCGTCTGCCGGTGTCGTCGTCGGCGAAAATGTAAGTTTCGACATAGATCTCGCTTTGTGCCGCGTCGAAGGCCTGCTCCAGCGCCGGAAAATAGGCGCTGCCGTTGGTGAGCAACTGCAGCTTGTTGCCGCCCAGGAATTCGAGCGTCATCGCAGTTCCAGTTCGACGCTCAGCGCGGCATGATCGGAGATGCGCGACCAGGGCAGGCCATGGTGCACTTCGGCGTGGCGCACGTCGAAGCCGCGCGCATAGATGCGGTCCAGGCGCAGCAGCGGGAAGGTGCTGGGATAGGTGCGCGCCGGCCGCCCGCGCTGGTCGCGGAACACCTCCTTCAGGCCGAGTTCCGCCACCAGCTGGCGCCCGGCGGAACTGTGCCAGTCGTTGAAATCGCCGGCGACGACGAGCGGCGCGCCCGCCGGCACCAGGCGCTGCACGCGTTCGGTCAGCGCCATCAGCTGGCGCCGGCGTCCGCGCTCATACAAGCCGAAGTGCACGCACAGGCAGTGCAGACGCAATTCACCGAGCGCGATTTCGCAATGCAGCAGCCCGCGATGCTCGAACCGGTGAGCGGACACGTCCTGGTTCTCCGCACTGATGATCGGAAAGCGGCTGAGGATGGCGTTGCCGTGGTGACCCTGGTCGTATATCGCATTGCGGCCGTAAGCGTAGTCCTGCCACACCTCGTCGGCGAGGAACTCGTACTGCGGCGCCACCGGCCAGTTGAGGACATGCGCGGCGTGATGCGCGTGCTCGCCCTGCACTTCCTGCAGAAACACGATGTCCACATCGAGCAGGCGCAGATGGTGGCGCAGCTCGTGCACCATCATGCGCCGGTTGAAATGAGAAAAACCCTTGTGGATGTTGTAGGTAGCGAGGCGCAGTTTCATCCCGTCCTGACACTCGGTGTAGCGATGGCCATGGCGCGGATCAGGGCTTCAAGCCCTGAAACAGCTTCTCGCGCCCGACCTTGATGAGGAATTCGCCGT
>DAIRFM010000089.1:5032-6756 GCA_036795025.1 Burkholderiales bacterium
TCGCTGAATTCGCGCGCATAGTAATCGACCAGCACGGTGAGGTTGTCCTGCGGGTGCGTCTCGGCGTACATTTGCGCCGCTCTCAGGGTCGAGCCGGCGTAGCCGACGATGGCATGCGGCATGGTGCCGAGGCCGTTTTCCTGGCCGTAGAAATGCGCGGTCAGGTCTTGCGAGCCGCCGATGAAGCCGATCGCACCGGAGAGCTTGGCGATGCGGCTGCCGACCGCGGCGCCGTAAGCGGCCAGAATGGACAGATCGTCGCCGCAGGCGTGGCGCGCGTGCATGTCGATGAAGGCGACTTTGGGCAGGTCGGTCGCCATCTTGTAGGCGTTGTAGGCCGAGACGCAGGCGGTGCCGACGCGGCGCAGGATCAGCGTCTCCAGTTCGACCAGCGCGGCGAATGAGCCGGTGTAGGTGAAAATCGGCTTCTGATCCGGGACGAAGGCGCCCTCCTCGTACAGCCGCGTGATCTTGAGCGGCACGGCGTCCCGCGGGTAGTATTCGCGCAGGATTTCCAGCGCCGGGTTGACGGCGCAAACGGTGCCGCGGCGCAGGAACACGCCGTAGGTCACGGTCTTGTCGCCGAACTTCTCCACGATCTGGCGCGACTTGGTGAAATACTTGTCGGTGCGCGAGAGCACGTAATCGGCACGCTCGCGGCGCTCTGTTTCGACTTTCAAATCCAGCGGTTTGTTCATGGCAGTTTTTCCAGATAAGCGCCCATTATGAACGGCGTGGCGCCTCCGCCGCAAGCGTCAGGCCTCCTACAGGTTCAGGCCCCCTGGCCAAGCGCCGGCGCAGGGCCAGGGGGCTTGACCCATGTCAATCGCCGCCGGCGCCGCTTCCCATGGACCTCCTTGTTCAGACCGTCCCTAAGCGCGCTTGCCGCGCTTTTTCGGCAGCAGCAGGATGGCGTCGCGATTGCTCCACGAAAGTGTGGACTCGGCGGCCTCTTTCCACGGCAACCAGCGGAAATCCAGGTGTTCGGTCGGTTCCAGCCGCACCGGCAATATTTCCGGCAACTCCAGACCAAATACGCGTTCCTCGTTGTGTGTCACTCCTTCGGGGTAGCGGCTGAGATGCTTCTTGAAGATCTCGAAGCGGTTTTCGATTCCCCAGTCCGTGAGACGGTACTGCGAGGCATCGATGCCGGTCTCCTCGAGCACTTCACGCGCAGCGGTTGCTATGAGCGCCTCGTCCAGGTGGTCGATGCTGCCCGTGACCGATTGCCAGAAACCGGGCCAGCCGGCGCGTTCCAGCATGAGCACCTGCAAATCGACGGTGTAAATTACCACCAGGACCGAGCGCGGGATTTTAAAGCGCGACGTCATGCAAAGATGTCATTCCGAACGAAGCGAGGAATCTGCTTCTTATACTCCAAAAGCAGATTCCTCGGACTACGCCCCGAAGGTCTCGATCCCCCTTCCTCGGTCCCGCTTGACGGGAGAGGGGAAAGTCCCCACCTCTTCGGGTGGTCCCGACCTTCGGTCTCCCACCTTGGGGGACGTCCTCGGAATGACAAGAAAAAGGTCAGGCTCCCGGAAATACCGGCAATCCCGGGTTCCAGCCGTCCGGACCGCTGACGATCGCCCAGAACGGCTTACCTTGCCCCTGCCAGTATTCCGCGGCGCCGTCGAGCACTTCCACCGCGGTGGCGAACTCTTGCTTATGGCCGGCGCCGAAATGCTTGCCATGCTCGAGCAGCAGCACGTAGCCCGGAGCCG
>DAIRFM010000338.1:0-2373 GCA_036795025.1 Burkholderiales bacterium
CCAAGGCGCCGCCGAACTTGCCTACCGCGGTACGGCCTGCGGCTACGATCACTACATCATTCATTTGAACCTCCGTTAAACACAGGCGGCATTCCTATGCCACCGTCTTCTGTAATATTTCACACCCTCACCTTTACATACCTGCCAGGCGCCGGCTCGATCGCCTTGAATTTCGCGTTGCCCAATTTCTTGCGCGCCGCGCATTCGCCTCCGGCAAAACCTTCCAGCCACGCGTTCCAGTTCGACCACCAGCTGCCTTGCGTTTCCTCGGCCCCGGCCAGCCATTCTTCCGCGCCCGCGGACAAGCGGTCGCTCGTCCAGTAGCTGCGGCGTTTCTTCGACGGCGGGTTGATCACGCCGGCGACGTGGCCGCTCGCGCCGAGCACGAAACGCGTATCGCCCTTGAGATGCCGCGTCGAAAGATAGGCGGTCTTCCACGGCACGATGTGATCCTCGCGCGTCGCCAGGATATAGGTCGGCAAGCGGATCGAGCCCAGATCGACCGGCACGCCGCACACGGTCAATTTTCCCGGCTCGCGCAGCTTGTTCTCCAGGTACATGTTGCGCACGTACCAGCAGTACATGGGGCCGGGCAGGTTGGTGCTGTCGGCGTTCCAGTAAAGAATATCGAACGCATCCGGCGTCTCGCCCTTCAGGTAATTGTTGACCACGTAGGACCAGACCAGGTCGTTCGCGCGCAGCGCCGAGAACACGAAGGCAAGGTCCTTGCCCTGCAGGATGCCGCCCTTGCCTATCGCCGCCTCGCGCGCCGCCATGCTGGCCTCGTCCACGAACACGCCGATGTCGCCGGGGTAAGTGAAGTCCAGCATGGTGGCCAGGAACGTCACGCTCGCCACGCGCTCCTCGCCCCGCGCGCGCAGCACCGCGAGCGCGGCGGCAAGCAGCGTGCCGCCGACGCAAAAGCCGAGCGCATTGATTTTGTCGGACTTGCAGATCGCGCGCACCACCTCGATCGGCTTCAACACGCCGTCGGCGATGTAATCGTCCCAGGTGAGCCCGCCGATCCTGTCCTCGGTGATGTTGCGCCAGGACACCATGAACACCGTGTTGCCCTGCTCCACCGCGTAGCGCACGAAGGAGTTCTCCGGCTGCAGGTCGAGGATGTAGAACTTGTTGATACAGGGCGGCACCATCAGCAGCGGCAGCTTCCGCACCTTCGCCGTCGCCGGCTTGTACTGGATGAGCTGGATCAGCTCGTTCTCGAACACCACCTCGCCGGGGGTGACGGCGAGGTTCCTGCCCACCTCGAAGGCGGACTCGTCGGTCATCGACACCCGCCCCTGTTCCACGTCCTCGATCAGGTGCCGGATGCCGGCGTGCAGACTCTCGCCCTTGGTGTCGAGCGCGAGCCGTAGCGCCTCGGGATTGGTCGCGGCGAAGTTGGCCGGGCTCATGGCATCGATCAACTGGCGGGTGTAAAAGCGCAGCCGGTGCTTGGCGGGCGGCTCCAATTCCGCCGTTTCCACGAGATCATCGAGAAAGCGCGAATTTAGCAGGTAGGCCTGGCTGAGATAGTCGTGGTAGGGGCTATCGCGCCACTCGCGCCCGGCAAAGCGCTTGTCGCGGTTGTCACCCGTGTCGTCCTTGCCGGCGCCGGCAATGGGGCCCGCAGGCCGGCTGAACTCGCGCGCCAGTAATGCCCCCCACAGGGCCATTTGCTGCTGGAAATAGCCGGTTTGCAGGGCAGCCAGACGGGATGGATCGGCACTATGGGCGGCGAGCAGCGACTGCCACACCCGGCCGGCCTCGGAACCCACTGGGAATAGATTGAGAAGATTCTGCAACAGCGCGCCGCCCGCTTGCGCGGAACTGCCGGCTTGCTCTTCAGAAATGTGTGCTTGCACGGACGCCGATGTCTCCGAAAGCGGTGCACCAAAACCAGCCAGACCGATTCCGGTAACCCCGGAGAAAGACTAGCTAAACCGGAGCATTTTGCGCTGCAGCAATGAGGCTGTCAAATACCTTATCGTTCCAATAACTTCAAGATATGCGGACCGAACACGAGGGCGCCCACGATCAGCGACCCGATCGCCGCGACCAGAACGGCCCCGGCCGCCACATCCTTGGCTTTGGCGGCCAGGGGATGAAGCTCGGGGGAAACCAGATCGACGAGGAACTCGATCGAGGTATTCAGCGCTTCCGTAGCCCATACGCACACGACCGCAAGCGCGATCAGAGCCCACTCAGTGGGCGAAATCCGGGCGAGCACCCCTGCGGCGACGACCAGGATGGTAGCCACGGCGTGAATCCTGGCGTTGTGCTGGGTCTGCACCAATACCTTGAGGCCGCGGAAAGCGTGGCCGAAACTGCGCAGGCGTCCGGTCAGATAGGAGGTTTGCATCGGCAGGGTGA
>DAIRFM010000006.1:0-2541 GCA_036795025.1 Burkholderiales bacterium
GGCAGCTTCGGCGATCTCGTGGTGAAGAAGAAGGCGCCGGATTTCAAGACCCTGTTCAGGCAGGCCGTAGAGCTGGGCGATGCGAAGATCCTGCCGTGCTCCATGGCGCTGGACATTGCCGGCATCGAGACCGATACCCTGGAGCCGTACCTGGGGGAGCCGACCGGGCTCGCGAGCTTCCTTGATGCGGCCCGCGATGCGCAGGTTTGGACCTTTTGAGACGAACCGAGGAGGCGCGACCATGGCGGAGAAGAAAATCATCGATGGCCGAGGCAGCTTCTGCCCCGGCCCCCTGATGGAGCTGATCTCCGTCCTGAAAATGTCACAGATCGGCGACGAACTCGAGGTGTTGTCCAACGACAAGGGCTCGGCGAAAGACATCCCCGAGTGGGTGCGCAAGGTGGGCCACGAGTACGTGTCGACGCGCGAAGAGGCGGGCGTCTGGCATATAACGGTGAGAAAAGCCAAGTAGAGGCGGTCTGAACACCTTTTGTAAATTTCCCAGGTTAGGGAAAGCCCTGATTGCGTCACCGACTCGATCAGAGCTTCCATATCCATAGGATATGTTGTGTTCGATGTCAACGTGAGGAGGGGAGTATGAAAATACTGATTATTGGCGGCGGCATGGGCGGCACCATCCTGGCGAACAACCTGGCGCGACGACTGACCCAGGAATTGCGAGCGGGGAAAGCCCGCATAACGATGCTGTCCGCGTCGGATCGGCATTTGTATCAACCCGGCCTGCTATACCTTGCTCTCGGCCGCACGACGCCCGATGCGCTGTATCGTGACCAGGCCAGCCTGCTCGAGCCGGGGATCGAATTCCATGTCGATCCGGCAGAGGAGTTCCAGCTCGACAACAATCGCGTCAAGGCAAAGAGCGGCAAGACCTATGACTATGACGTGCTGGTGATCGCCACCGGCTCGCGCATGGTCGCCGAGGAGGTGAAAGGCCTGGCGGAGAACGCGGAATTTTTCTACACCGAAGAGACGGCGCTGAAGATGATGCGCCGGCTGCAGGAATTCAAGGGGGGCAAAGTGGTCGTCACCGTCGGCGTGCCGCACAAGTGCCCGATGGCCCCGCTGGAGATCACCTTCATGCTGCACGACTACTTCAAGGAGCGCGGCCTGGGCGACAAGGTGAAGCTGCATTACACCTACCCGATAGGCCGTGTTCACAGCCTGGAAAACGTCGCCAAATGGGCGGCCCCCGAGTTTGGCCGGCTCGGCATCACCTCCGAGACTTTTTTCAACATCAAGGAAGTCGACGGCGAGAAACGCATCCTGCGCAGCGAAGAGGGTTCGGAGGTCAACTACGACCTGCTGATCGCGATTCCCGCGCACCGGGGAATGGAGGTCATCGAGAAGAACGGGCTGGGCCAGAACGGCTGGATTCCGACCAACAAGACCAAGCTCAACATGGAGGGGCGCACGAACGTGTTCGTGATCGGCGACACCACCAACATTCCGATCAGCAAGGCCGGCTCCACCGCGCACTTCGAAGCCGAAACGCTGGGTGAGAATATTGCGGCGATGATCAAGATGGGCATGACCGGGCCGGTGCGCGAATACGACGGCAAAGTTTTCTGCTTCATCGAAGCCGGCCTCGACCGCGCGACCTACGCCATGTTCAACTACCAGAATCCGCCCGACCCCAAGGCGCCGACCCGCGCCATGCACTGGTTCAAGATGGCCTACAACAAACTCTACTGGGCGTCGGCGCGTGGACTACTGTAACCGGGAGGGAACATGAACCCAGAAACGAAGGACATGCCCGGCACGCTGGAGGAAATCGAGGGCGTCGCGACGGCGGCACGCGACGCGATGACCGAAGATATCATCGGACGCGTTGCCGGCACCGCGGCCGAGGCGCTGGATCTCGTCGACCAGGTGAATCGCAGCGGCTTGGCGCGCGCGATCCCGCTGCTCGCGCAGATGGTCGACAACGGCGACCTGCAGCGCGTGGTGAACCTGGCGCGCATCTACGGCTCGGCGGAGGATGCGCTGACCGAGGAAATGGTGGGGCGCATTGCCGACGCGGCCGGCGGCGGCTTGAGCCTGCTCGATCAGGTCCACCGTTCGGGTCTGGAAAAAGCCCTGCCGACGCTGACGCGGCTGGTGGCGGACGGCGACATCGAGCGGCTGGCGGAGCTGGCGCGGGTCTACGGCGCGGCGCAGGACGCGATGAGCGAGGAGATCGTGGGCCGATTGGCCGAAGCCGCGAGCGAAGGGCTGTCGCTGCTCGACCGGCTCAACCGCGGCGGGGCGGGCCGGCTGGTCGAAATGCTGGCGAAGCTGGAGGCAAGCGGGGCGCTGGAGCGCGTCGCTGCCCTTCTGCCGACATTTGTCGACCGGCTGGACATGGTGGGCGGGCTGCTGGAGAGCATGGAAACGGCCGCAAAGCAGGCCGAGGCCGAACGCACCGAGGGCGGTCTGGTTTCCATGTATCGGATGCTTACCGATGCCCGCACCCAGGAGACGCTGCGCTTCATGCTCGCTCTCGGGCAGCACATGCACGAGCGCTACGCGCGCAGGCCTTGA
>DAIRFM010000006.1:2641-5207 GCA_036795025.1 Burkholderiales bacterium
CTGCAATGTGGAGGCGGCGCGCGGGGCGGAGGAAGCGCTGGAGAAAATGCAAAGGGAGCCGGCGGATGTGGTTCTAATGGATTTGCGCATGCCGGGAATGGACGGGCTGGCGGCCCTGAAAACGATCAAGGAGAGATGGCCGGAGACGGAAGTGGTGATCATCACGGGGTATCCATCGGTCTATACGGCGAGGGAGGCCGTCAGGCTGGGGGCCTTTGATTATCTGGTCAAGCCGGTCGGCCCGGACGAAGTACTCGCCGTGGCGAATGAGGCGATGGCGCAAAGATTGGTGCCGCTCCAAGGGGAAAAAGGAGGGCAAAACAAAGATTCCCAAAAGGGATGGGCGAAATATTTGAATTGACTGGGATGAAGAATATACGCCAACTCGTTGTTTGATGATTTATTGGTTGGCCCACCTGGACTCGAACCAGGGACCAAAGGAGTTATGAGTCCGTTTTCGCCCGGCACCTTACCAATAGGCGAGCAAGCGGCGCTTCTCTACTTTCGCTTCGAACCGCTTCAGCGGCAGGGTGCCCTTCTTCACGCACGCGCCGGTGGCGAGGTCGAATGCCCACTTGTGCTTGGGGCAGGTCAACTCGAGGCCCTCCAGCGCCAAATGCGGGATGTTGGTGACCTGATGCGGGCAACGGCTGTCGTAGACGCGATAGGCGTCGCCGTCGCGGTAGACGAACAGCCCGCGGCCGTCGCAGTCCAGCCGCGCCGCTTCGCCATCGCCGACTTGCGCCGCCGCCGCGACGTCGTGCCAGCGCGCCGCGGCGCCGATGTTCTCCGGGCGGAACTCGGGCAGGTCCAGCGCGAGGATGACGTCCACCGCCCAGACGATTTTCGCCAGCCCCAGCGCCGGGAACGCCATCAGCAGCGCATCGAGCACTTCCATCGGGCTCGCCCCCTCGCGCAGCGCCCGCAGCAGGTACTGGCGCAGGCCGGTTTCGGTCTGCGCGTAGACTTTGGTGATGACCGAGATCAGCGCCCGCGTCTTGGGATCGAGGTGCTTGCCGGTTTCCTTGAGGAACTTGAAGTAGTGCGGAATCGCATCGGACCGCACCTTGAGCAGGTAATCCAGAGCATCGCTCATTGCATTCCGCCTATCGAGGATTGGGTAACTCGCATTCTACCTTCGGCCGCAGCGCCGGGAGCGCGCGCCCGGCATGATGTCAGTCGGCGCGCGTTTGCGCCTCCGCGCGCCGGCTCATTCGCCGATGCTGCGTTCGCGCCGGGGCGGCGGCTCCTCGCCCGCCGGCGCGAACAGGCCTTCGAGCGTGCGCTCCAGCGCCTTCACCGCCTCGGGTGCTTCGATCTCCATGATCTGATCGATCACCCAGGCATGGTCCTTCTCCGGGACGATCTCGAGCAGCCGGCTGCCGAAAAAGCGGCGGAAGCCGAAGTCGGGTCCTTCTTTTTCGTCATAGGCGAAATCGGCGTAATCGGCGCCGCGCAGGTTGGCGAGGTCGATGAAATGGCGGCGGCAGCGCCCGGGCTCGGGCTCGGCGATCAGCATGTCGCGGTTGTCCTCGACCACCTCGGCCAGCTTCAACGCGAGCGCGGTCGTGAACTCGGTGCGCTTGTCGGCCGCTAGCGCACGATAGGCGACACGGTCGGCCGCGTGCAGCATGAACGCGAGGTACTCGCACACGAAATCGAAGTACTGCCGGCCGATGTCGATGTCGAACTGCGCCTCGCGCATGCGGCGGATGGCGTCCTGCGACAGCTTCCAGCCGAGCATGGCGATGACGCTTGCCAGCTCGGGTGCGGTGCGTTCGCGCCCCCCTCTATGGAAGCGGCTGCGGATGCGGATGGCCAAGAGGAGTGCCGTTCTAACAGGCCCTATGTCTTGCGGATGAAAAACTCGTAGGTCCCCGGCGCCACTTCTTGCTTGGCGAGGAGTTCGAGCCCGATTGATCTCACCCACGAATTGACGTCGTCGGGCGAGCCCGGACAGTTGCTCACCAGAAGCAGGACTTCACCCGCCTTCATGCCGTCGAGCAGCCTCTTCGCCTCGATGATCGGACCGGGACAGCTGACGCCGCGGATATCCAGTGTCACATTCGCCGTCGGCCGTACTGCCCCGCTCGCGCCGCGCCGGATGGTGTATGCCACCCTGAGGCCGCCGAGCTTGTCGGTGGCGATCACCTCGTTGCCGGTATGGCGGCTCCAGGCGAACAAGTCGTCTGGCGTGCCCGGACAGTCCGAAATCAGCTGCATGACCTGCCCCGGCCGCAGATCGTCGATCACGTGCTTGGCGCCAAGCAGCGGCGCCGGGCAATTCAGCCCACACAGATCCAGCGTGACCAGGGGCTTGTCAGAATTCTTTTCCGTGCTCATGGCAATTCCTCTCGCTTGTGCGAACATTCCGGCGTTAAACCGCGCGCCCATCACGAACCCACGGCGCCGGCCGATTTGTGCGGGACGAAAATTCCGCAGCCGAGCTTGCGCCCCGCACCCAGGCCTGCTGCCTGCATCCTGAGCGAATGCTCGGGCGAGAGTTCGTGCAGCATCAGGCTGAAGCCGACGATCTCCGCGCCCTGCGTTTGCGCATGGCGCATCC
>DAIRFM010000006.1:5307-7048 GCA_036795025.1 Burkholderiales bacterium
TTAGCTTTTTTCCTGCGTCTGCGACCAGGCGAGCAGCGCCCGGCCCCAGCGTTCGGCCGTGCCCGGATCGATCTCGAAAATGGTGAAGCGAGCGCCGCGTTCGCGGATACGCAGCCGCAGCAGCGGCATCCCGCCGGACTCGTAATCCACCTGGACCAGCTCGACCTCCTGGCCTCCGAACGGGCAGGTGAACTTGTCCAGACTCCGGGTCGTGTCCATGCCGCGCGCTCCGCTCGTTACCGGCAGGTACTATGGCACCCGGCGCGAGACCCGCAAATCACCGCGTTGGAGGAGTGCTGACTACTCCCTTCGGGTAGGTGCGGCATTACCCCTTTGGGCGGGCCCGCCCCCCTGCCCGAGTAATGGCCGACGCCGGCGGCGCACCTTAACATCGTAGCGAAAATAAGATGCTCTCACCCTGAACGGAGGAAGACAGATGGCGAAAAAGCCGCATGACACGCCGATGTTGGACGCGCTCGAAACCGGTCCATGGCCGAGTTTCGTCACCGGCCTCAAGCGTCTGGCTAAAGACAAAGACTCCGTAGCCGACCTCCTTGGCCACCTGGAGCATTCCTACGAAACCAGGAAGGGCTACTGGAAAGGCGGCACGCTCGGCGTCTACGGTTACGGCGGCGGCGTCATCCCGCGCTTTACCGAGATCAAGGACGAGAACGGGAAGCCGGTGTACCCCGGCGCGGCCGAATTCCATACGCTGCGTGTCATGCCGCCTGCGGGCATGCATTACACCACCGAGATCCTGCGCAAGCTGTGCGACATCTGGGAACGGCACGGTTCCGGCCTGATCGCCTTACACGGCCAGTCGGGCGACATCATGTTTCAGGGCGCGACCAGCGAGAACGTACAGAAGGCCTTCGACGAGATCAACGAGGCTGGTTTTGACATGGGCGGGGCCGGGCCCGCGTTGCGCACCTCCATGTCCTGCGTCGGTGCGGCGCGCTGCGAACAGTCCTGCTACGACGAGGGCAAGGCGCACCGGATGGTGATCAACAATTTCCTCGACGAGATGCACCGCCCGGCGCTGCCGTACAAGTTCAAGTTCAAGTTCTCGGGCTGCCCGAACGACTGCATGAACTCGATCCAGCGCTCGGACCTGGCGGTCATCGGCACCTGGCGCGACAACATACGCACCGACGAGGCCCTGGCGAAGAAGTGGTACGCCAAGCACGGCATGAACGAACTGGTGAACAATGTCGTCGCACGCTGCCCGACCAAGGCGATCCAGTTGAAAGAAATCAAGGACGTGCGCAAGGGCGAGGCCATCTCCGCGGTCGCGCTGAACGACACGCACGCCCTGGAGATCGACAACCGCGACTGCGTGCGCTGCATGCACTGCATCAATGTGATGACCGGTGCCCTGGCCCCGGGCAAGGACAAGGGCGCCACCATCCTCTGCGGCGGCAAGCGCACGCTGAAAATCGGCGATCAGATGGGCACCGTGGTGGTGCCGTTCCAGCGGCTGCAGAGCGAGGAAGACTATGAGCAGATTGTCGAGCTGGGGCAAAAGATCATCGACTTCTTCGCCGAGAACGCACTCGAGCACGAGCGCACCGGCGAGATGATCGAGCGCATCGGCCTGGTCAACTTCCTCGAAGGCATCGGCCTCGACGTGGACGCCAACATGGTGGCGGCGCCGCGCGCCAACCCCTACGTCCGCATGGACGGCTGGGACGAGGAAGTGGCCAAGATCAAGGCCAAGAAGGCAGCCGCCTGAGTCGGCCCC
>DAIRFM010000006.1:7148-17272 GCA_036795025.1 Burkholderiales bacterium
CAATGGCTCAACCACAGCAGCAGATGCGCAAGCCCAAGGAAACCGGGGTCCCGGACAACAAGCAATACATGCACCCGACCCTGCTCGCGAATTACGGCAACTGGAAATACCATGACCGGCCACGCCCCGGCGTGCTGCACCACGTGTCGCACTCGGGAGACGAAGTGTGGACGGTGCGCGCCGGCACCCAGCGCCAGATGGACGTGCACAGCATCAGGAAGCTGTGCGACATCGGCGATCAGTTCGCAGACGGCCATGTCCGTTTTACGATCCGCTCCAACATCGAGTACATGGTTGCCGACCAGAAAAAAGTCGCGCCCTTGATCGAAGCGCTGGAGAAGAACGGCTTTCCGGTGGGCGGCACCGGCAACTCGGTGTCGATGATGGCTCACACGCAGGGCTGGCTGCACTGCGATATCCCCGGCACCGACGCCTCGGGCGTGGTGAAGGCGCTGATGGACGAGCTGTACTACGAGTTCAGGCACGAGGAGATGCCCAACCGGGTGCACATGTCCACTTCCTGCTGCGAGATCAACTGCGGCGGGCAGGCCGACATAGCCATCATCGTGCAGTACACCAAACCGCCCAAGATCAACCATGATCTCGTCGCGAACGTGTGCGAGCGGCCGGCGGTGGTGGCGCGCTGCCCGGTGGCGGCCATCCGGCCGGCGCTCGTGAACGGCAAGCCCTCGCTCGAAATCGACGAGAAGAAATGCATGTGCTGCGGCGCCTGCTACCCGCCGTGCCCGCCGATGCAGATCAACGATCCCGAGCACACCAAGCTCGCGATCTGGGTGGGCGGCAAAAACTCGAATGCCCGCGCCAAGCCGACTTTCATGAAAATGGTCGCTGCGGGACTGCCCAACAACCCGCCGCGCTGGGTCGAGGTGGCCGCGGTGGTGAAGAAGATCCTGCATGTCTACAAGGAGGACGCGCGGCCGTGGGAGCGTCTGTCCGACTGGGTCGAGCGCATCGGCTGGCCGCGCTTTTTCGAGAAGACCGGACTGACCTTCACCAAGTACCTGATCGACGATTGGCGCGGCAGCCGCGCCAATCTCAACGCGTCGACGCACATCCGGTTCTAGGCATGAATTTCGGCATCCTGGTCAACGAAGGCCCGTACACGCACGAGGCGTCCGACAGCGCCTACCAATTTTGCAGGGCGGCGCTGGCGGCCGGGCACCAGATTCACCGCGTGTTTTTCTATCACGACGGCGTGAACAACGCGACCCGGCTCACCGAGCCACCGCAGGACGATCGCAACATCGTCAACCGCTGGTCGAAGCTCGCGGCGGAACACAAGATCGACCTGGTGGTATGTGTGGCGGCGGCGCTGCGGCGCGGCATCAAGGACGAGAACCTGGCGACGGGCTTTCGCATTTCCGGCCTGGGCCAGCTGATCGAATCCAGCATCCAGGCCGACCGGATGGTGACCTTCGGCGACTGATCGACCTGGGAGGCGAACCGCAATGAGCGAGGGAACGGTAAAAAAGATCATGTACGTGAACCGCAAGGCGCCGTACGGAACGATCTACGCGCTGGAGTCGCTCGAGGTGGTGCTGATCGCGGCCGCTTTCGACCAGGACGTGAGCATGGTGTTCATGGACGACGGCGTGTACCAACTGAAGAAAGGTCACCAGACCAAGGGCATCGAGATGAAAAATTTCCAGCCCACCTACCGCGCGCTCGACGACTACGACGTCAACAAGCTGTACGTGGAAAAGGAGGCGCTGGAAGCGCGCGGGCTGAGCGCAGAGGACATGTGCGTGCCGGTGGAGGTGCTCACCGCGGCCGAGATCGGCAAACTGATGGAAGAGCAGGACGTGATGTTCAGCTTCTAAAAAGATCAAGGGCAAAACATGCTGCATATCGTCAACAAGTCGCCGCTGGAGCGCAGCACTCTCGATAGCTGCCTCGCGGCCGCGCAGCCGGGTGCCGCGGTGCTGCTGATCGAGGACGGCGTGTATGCCGCGACCCGCGGCAACGCCGCAGAGGCGAAGCTGTGCGCGGCGCTGGCAAATCTCGAAATCTACGTCCTCGCTCCCGATCTGGAGGCGCGCGGCATGGCGCAGGCGCTCACCGCGGGCGTGAAGCTCGTCGATTACGCCGGATTTGTCGAACTGGTGGCGCAGCACAAGAACTGCCAATCCTGGCTTTAGTTAGGACCCGTCGCAAAATGAAACCCATCACCAGTGTCATCCTGAGTCCCCCTACGGGGATAAACTTCGCGAAGGATCTGCTTTTGAATCAATCGAAAAGCAGATTCTTCGGGCTGCGCCCTCAGAATGACATCTTATTTTGAAACGGACACCAAGGAGCGCATATGGCTATCGAAGTAAACGGCAAAACGTACGAAACCGACGAGGAAGGCTATCTGGTCAACCTCGCCGAATGGAATGAAGACATCGCCAAGGTCCTCGCCCAGCAGGAGAAGGTCGACATGACGCCCAACCACTGGGAAGTCGTCAATTTTCTGCGCGAGTATTACAACGAGTTTCAGATCGCCCCGGCAGTGCGCGTGCTCACCAAGTCGATCGGCAAGAAGCTCGGGCCGGAAAAAGGGAACAGCCAGTACTTGTACGAGCTGTTTCCCTACGGCCCGGCGAAGCAGGCGTGCAAAATCGCCGGCCTGCCTAAGCCGACGGGGTGCATCTGAGGTTTCATCGCCAAGGACGCCAGGGAGAATCGGGTTGCTTTTCCTTTGCCCAATATCGTCTCGCGTTGAGATGAGTGTTTGATGAACGCGGCGACAGTGGTTTTTGCGCTGCTGTTCTACGCCGCCACGCTGCTCGGCGTGGCCGGGCTTGTATGGCGCATCCGGGACTACGCCCGGACGCCGGCGCCGCTCAAAATCCCGACCACGCCGGCGCCGACGACCACGGGCGGCGTGGTGCTGCGCATGCTGCGCGAGGTGGCGCTGTTCGAGAGCCTGTTCAAGGCCAATCTCTGGATCTGGCTGTTCGGCTGGATGTTCCATATCGCGCTCGCGCTGGTGCTGGCGCGCCATCTGCGCTATTTCACCGAGCCGGTGTGGTTCTGGGTGGTCTGGATCCAGCCGTTCGGCATCTACGGCGGGCTGGCCATGGCGGCCGGGCTCGCCGGCCTGTGGGCGCGGCGTTTTCTCGTGCCCCGCATCCGCTACATTTCCACACCCTCGGACCACTTGATGCTGGCGCTGCTCCTCGGCATAGTCTTCTCGGGCCTGTCGATGAAGTTTATGAGCCACACCGACATCGTTGCAGTGAAGGCCTTCGCCCTCGGCCTGATGTTGTTCGACTGGCAGCCACTACCCACGCACCCGGGCCTGTTGGTGCACCTGTTTCTGGTCATCCTGCTGATCGCGATCTTTCCCTACTCGAAGCTGCTGCATGCGCCAGGCGTGTTTTTCAGCCCGGGCCGGAACCAGGCCGACAACCCGCGCGAGCAGCGCCACCTCGCTGCCTGGGCGGCCAAGCTGGAAAAAGCGAAGGTCTGACATGGCCACCATCCAGGTTACCGCGCCGCCACTGAAACCCTACCCGGTCATCCCGATCCTCGAGGTCGGGGCGATGGCGAAGAGCAAGCCTTTTGTCGCCAACGCCCAGATGCAGCAGGCGCTCGGTTTCCCCGGCGAACTGGTCGAGGGCTGGCAGGACAAGGCGATTGCCAAGCTGGGCGAACTGCTCGGAAAATACCGCTCGCTCAAAGTCTATCTGGACGCCTGCGTGCACTGCGGCGCCTGCACCGACAAGTGCCACTACTTCCTCGGCACGGGCGACCCGAAGAACATGCCGGTCGCGCGCCAGGACCTGCTGCGCAAGGTCTACCGCCGCTATTTCACCTGGTCGGGGAAATGGTTTCCTAAGCTGGTCGGCGCCGAGGACCTCAGCAAAGAGGTGCTCGACGACTGGTACTCCTACTTCAATCAGTGCTCGGAATGCCGCCGCTGCTCGGTGTTTTGTCCCTACGGCATCGACACCGCCGAGATCACCATGGCCGCGCGGGAGATCATGGACTCGATCGGCCTGGGGCCGAAATACACCAACGAGATCATCGGCAAGGTGCACCGCATCGGCAACAATCTGGGGCTGCCCGGACCGGCGCTTCAGGACACGCTATCCAGCATGGAGGAAGATCTGAAGGAAGAAACGGGCCTGGACATACGCCTTCCGCTCAACGAGAAAGGCGCCGAAGTGCTGCTGATCACGCCCTCGGCCGATTTTTTCGCCGAGCCGCACGTCTACAGCCTGATGGGCTACGCCAAAGTGTTCCACGCAGCGGGCATTCCCTGGACGCTCTCCACCCACGCCTCGGAGGCGGGCAACTTCGGCCTGTTCATCGGCAACTACGGCCAGATGCAGAAAATCGCCATGCGCGTACGCGAGGCCGCCTTGGACCTGGGCGTGAAGCGGCTCGTCGTGGGCGAGTGCGGCCACGCCTGGCGCGTCGCCTACAGCTTCTGGAACACGCTGATCGGCCCGTTCGATTTTCTCGACCCTGCCTATCCGGTGCCGCAGCACATCTGCGAACTCACCTACGACCTGATACAGCGCGGCGCGCTCATGTTCGACAAAAGCGCAAACGACCGCTACGTGGTCACCTTCCACGACTCGTGCAACGTCGCGCGCGCCTCGCGCATGGGCGGCATACCGGGCGGCCAGTTCGAGATCCCGCGCGCCATCGTCCGCGCCGTCGCCAACAAGTTCGTCGAAATGGACCCGGACTCGATCCGCGAGAAGACCTTCTGTTGCGGCGGCGGCGGCGGCCTGCTCTCCGACGAGTTGCTCGATCTGCGCGTGAAGGGCGCGCTGCCGCGCATGGAGGCGCTGCAGGCAGTCGTCGATTCGGACGGGGTGAACTTCATGGCGACCATCTGCGCCATCTGCAAGGCGCAGTTCAGCAAGGTTCTGCCCTATTACAAATTCAACATGAGCATGGTGGGCGGGGTGCACCAGTTGGTGAGCAACGCAATCCGGCTCGGACCCAGGTAAAGCACCTTCGAGGAGACGGAAAGTGTCGAGCACAATTGAGCAGTCCAGCACCAGTCTTAACTTCCGCCGCTACCGCGAAGGCGACGAAAAATGGAAGCGCTGGCAGGACAAGATTTTCGACGGCGATACCTCGCATCAGTGCCCGACCTATGTGCAGGCGACGCCGCCGTGTCAGGGGAGTTGCCCGGCCGGCGAGGACATCCGCAGTTGGCTCAACATTGTGCGCGGCATCGAAAAGCCACCGGTCGGCACCGACGGCAAGCCGACCATGCCGTGGCAGGAATATGCCTGGCGCCGCCTGACTGACTGCAATCCCTTTCCGGCCATCATGGGCCGCGTCTGCCCGGCACCGTGCCAGGACGGTTGCAACCGCGCCAAGGTGGAGGATTACGTCGGCATCAACTCGGTCGAGCAGTTTCTCGGCAACTACGCGCTTGAAAAGGGTCTTAGTTTCGCCAAGCCCGAAAAGGAGACCGGCAAGCGCGTCGCCATCATCGGCGGCGGCGTCGGCGGCCTGGCCTGCGCTTACCAGCTGCGCAAGAAGGGCCATGCCTGCGTCATTTTCGAGGATTACAGCAAGCTCGGCGGCATGCTGGCATTCGGTCTGCCGTCCTACCGTGCCGACCACGCCATCGTCGATATCGAGGTCAAGCGCATCATTGACATGGGCGTCGAAGTTCGCCTCAACACGCGCGTCGGCAGGGATGTCAGCTTCGAGGATCTGAAACGCGATTTCGATGCCATTTTCATCGCGATCGGCGCGCAAAAAGGCAACCGCCTCGATATTCCGGGGGCCGACGCCCCGAACTGCATCGACGGCCTCAAGTTCCTACGCGATTTCAACGAGGACAAGCTGACCAAATTCAACCAGCGCGTCATCGTCATCGGCGGCGGCAACACGGCGATGGACGTCGCCTCCGTGGCGCTGCGCACCGGCACCCTCAACGCCCAGGGCCAGCGCGAGAACGCCAAGGTACTGATTGCCTATCGCCGCACCATCGAGGAAATGCCGGCTGACGAGATTGAAATCAACGCCGTTGTCCGGGAGGGCGGCGAAATACAGATTCACGTGATCCCTGTCTCCGTAGTTAAAGGCGCTGACGGCAGGGCGACCGCGCTGCGCGTGGCCAAGGTGGAGTGGGTCAACAAGAAAATGGTCATCAAGGAGGGTTCCGAGTACGACATTCCCTGCGGCCTCATCATTGCGGCTATGGGGCAGTCGGTCGAGTGGAACGACATGGCCGGCCTCAAGAACGCGAAGAATCTCGCCAATATCGACAAGGCGTTCCAGGCCACCGGGACTCCCGGCGTGTTCGTCGGCGGCGACGTCGTCTATCCCGATCTCCTCACCACGGCCATCGGTCACGCCCGCATCGCCGCCGAAGGCATCGACGACACTATCTCGGGCAGGCCCGTCGAGAAGCGTCCCAAGGTCGACAAGAAGCTGTTCGACCTGCCGCGCAAGATGGCCGAAAGAGGCATCAAAATCGAAGAATCGTGTGAGCCGTTGCGGGGCACCGATGTTTCCAACATCGCCATCCACAACTACGACAACCGCTCGGACCGCGCTGTGGTCAAACCCGAGGAACTGTTCCTGGGCCACTTCACCTATACGCCGCGCAAGGTGCGCGAGATGAAGAAGATCGACACCTCCAATGTGCTCGGCAACAACGAGGAACGCGTGATCGCGCTGACCGAAGCCCAGGCGCAAACCGAGGCCAAGCGCTGCATGAGCTGCGGGCAGTGCTTCGAGTGCGACAACTGCATAGTTTACTGTCCACAGACCGCGGTGAAGAAGGTGCCCAAGGCGCAGGCGACCATCGGCCGCTACGTCTACACCGACTACGACCGCTGCATCGGCTGCCAGATCTGCATGGATGTGTGCCCCTCCGGCTACATCAAGATGGGGCTAGGTGAATAAGAGGCCATTTCAGAATTGCCGAAATGGCCCCTGACTTAGGGGAGCATGAGGGGAGGCGCCCCGAAGGAAGTCCCCGTAGGGGATATCCCCTCATATTCAGAAAAGGTCTAAGGAGCGAGAAGTGAAGTGTAAGGGGATTGGAGCGTTGACCGGCCGTATCGCGCGCGCGATCTGCCTGCTCGCGCTGCTGCTGCCCGTCCTCGCGTTTGCCTCCGACCGGGTGCCCAAGCCGGTCATCGACATCGACAAGCCGGGCCGGTGCGTGGAAGACACCGCGACCATGCGGCGGGAGCACCCGGACATGCTCAAGCATCAGCGCGAGCTGACGGTACACGAGGGCATTCGCACGCGAGCGCACAGTCTGAAAGGCTGCGTCGAGTGCCACGCGAGCACGAAGACCGGCAGCGTGCTCGGCGAGAAGGGCTTCTGCCAGAGCTGCCACGATTATGCGAGCGTCAAGCTCGATTGCTTTGGCTGCCACGCCTCCAAACCGAAGCTCGCCAGCGGAGCGAAGCCGTGAGCGCGGACGCGAACGACGGCCTCAGCCGGCGCGGGTTTCTCGCCATCTCCGCAGCCACCCTGGGCGGGGTGATGCTCGCGCCGGGGATCCGCTTGATCGAGATCGCCGGTGCGCGCGCGCCCGATCAGCCGGTGTCCAGGCAGGTCCGCTGGGGCCTGTTGATCGACACCAACAAGTGCCTCCCCGGCTGCGACGATTGTGTCAAAGCCTGCGCCACCGAGAACGGCATCAAGGACACCGGGCATCCGCGCACCGACGCACAGTGGATACGCAAGGTCGAATTGAAGGATATGCGCAGCGGCCACACCAATTCCGTGCCGGTGATGTGCCAGCATTGCGAGTATCCGCCCTGCGTCGACGTCTGCCCCACCGGCGCCTCGTTCAAACGCGCCGACGGCATCGTGCTGGTCGACCGGCATATCTGCATCGGCTGCCGTTATTGCATGATGGCCTGTCCCTACAAAGCGCGTTCGATCGTGTTTCAGAACATTACCGGCCAGAACCCGGATGTGCCGCGCGGCAATGGCTGCGCCGAGGGCTGCACGCTGTGCGTGCACCGCATCGATCACGGCCGGCAGCCCGCCTGCGTCGAGGCCTGCACCAAGGCGGGGCACAATGCCATGATCTTCGGCGATCTGAACGATCCGCAAAGCGAGATCGCGCAGCGCGTCGCCAAATACGCCAGCACGCAGATCCGCGCCGACCTGAGCCTCAATCCCGGCGTGCGCTATCAGGGACTGTGACATGGCCGAATCCTTAATCTATCGCGAACTAGGCGGTACCAGCCGCCGCTACTGGAGACTGCTGGCGCTGCTCGCTGTTCCGCTCGCGCTGGGGGCGGTTTCCTACTTCTACATCGAGCATTACGGCCATATCGTGACCGGCATGGACAACCAGATCGTCTGGGGCATGCCGCATGTGTTCGCGGTTTTTCTCGTCATCGCCGCGACCGGCGCGCTCAATGTCGCCATGGCGGCTTCGGTTTTCGGCAAGACGGTCTATAGGCCGGTGGCACCGCTGTCGGCCTTGGTCTCCCTGGCGCTGCTCGCCGGCGGCCTCGCAGTGCTGATGCTCGATCTCGGCCGCTCCGACCGCATGATCGTGGCGGTGACGCGTTTGAATTTTCAATCGATCTTCGCCCTCAGGGTCATTCTCTACGACGGCTTTATGGCAACTGTGGGGGTTTATTTCTGGTTCTTGCTCGAGCGGCGCATGAACCGCTATATCAAGCCGGCGGCCATCCTGGCCCTGCTGTGGCAACTGTTGCTGATCACCGGCACGGGCCTGGAGTTCGGCTTCAATATTGGCCGCGCAGCCTACGACTCGGTGCTGTACGCGCCGATGTTCATCGCGTTTTCTTCGGCTTACGGCACCGCGGTTTTGATCCTGATCCTGCTTGCCGTTTGCAGCTGGGAGGATCGGCCAGTTTCCGACGAGTTGTTGCGCCGACTCAAGAACCTGCTCGGCATTTTCGTCGGCGCTTCCCTGTTTTTCGCAGTGCTGTTCCTGTCTTCCAAACACGAACTTGCGCGTTCCCGCGACGTTGCGCGGTTTCTGCTTTTCGACGGCGGCGTGTACACGGCGCTGCTCTGGCTTGGCCAGATTGCGATCGGCGGTATCGTGCCGCTCGCACTGTTGTTGCGATCGCAGGTCTCGCGCGCCGCCATCGCCGCGGCCTGCGCTCTGGTGGTACTGGGGGGGCTGGCGCAGATGTACGTCACCCTCATCGGCGGGCAGGCGTATCCGCAGATCCTGTTTCCGGGAATGGTCGAATCGAGCAGCTTCTTCGACGGCGAAATCCATCCCTACACGCCGAGCGTGCCGGAAGTGCTGCTCGGTCTGGGCGGGGTGGGGCTCGCCGCGGCGATCGTCGCCGTCGCGCTGCGCGCGCTGGCGCTCCTGCCCGAGCGGCTCGACCACACGGCCGGGCCCCGGGCCTGAGGCCGCGGCGGCCCTCGAGCCTGGAACGACGCATGCACCGATTCCTCGTTTCCGCTGCGCACAAGTCTTCGGGCAAGACCACCGTCAGCGTCGGCCTGGCGGCGGAGCTGACCCGGCGCGGTCTCGCCGTGCAGGCGTTCAAGAAGGGTCCGGATTACATCGATCCGATGTGGCTTGCGGCCGCGACCGGGCGCAGCTGCCGCAACCTCGATTTCAACCTGTCCACGCCGGGCGAGCTGCAGCTCGAGTTTGCGCGCCACGGTGCGCTCGCCGACGTCTGTCTGGTCGAGGGCAACAAGGGCTTGTACGACGGCCTCGACCTCCACGGCAACAACAGCAACGCGGCGCTGGCACAGTTGCTGGATCTGCCGGTGGTGCTGGTGCTCGATGCGCGCGGCATGACGCGCGGTATCGCGCCGCTGATCCTCGGCTATCAGGCGTTCGACCGGTCGATTCGGATTGCCGGCGTGATTCTGTCCAGGTTGGGAGGCCCGCGACATGAGGCCAAGCTGCGGGCGGTGATCGAGCACTACACCGACGTGCCGGTGCTGGGCGCCATGCACGAGGATCCGAGCCTTGCCATCGCCGAGCGCCATATCGGCCTCACGCCGACCAACGAGGATGGCGCGGTGCAGACGCGCATCGCGCTGCTTGCCAGGGCCGTTGGCACGCAGGTCGATCTCGAGCGGCTGCTCGCGGCCACGGCGAGCAGCGCGCCGCTGCCCGCAGTGCCGCCGTTCGTGCCGCCCGCGAGACCGGGCGTGCGCATCCC
>DAIRFM010000090.1:0-6686 GCA_036795025.1 Burkholderiales bacterium
CCGAACTCGCGCACAGCATCCGCAGCCGCATTCCCTATCTCGATCCGCTCAACCACCTGCAGATTGAGCTGCTGCGCCGCTATCGCGCGGGCGACACCGACGAACTGACCAGGCGCGGCATTCACTTGAGCATCAACGGGCTCACCGCCGGCTTGCGCAACAGCGGCTAGCGTATCCCCCGAATCAGAGGCTGCCGCGAGCGCAGCCAATTTACCATCGCGCGACCAATCGCTGGCAAAAACGATCTTTCGACAGCCTGCCAACGAACCAATTCGGCTTGTTCTGTCCAATCTCAGGTTCCCCGGCTTTACGCGGGCCGGGTTTTGTGAAAGCATAGGGCCCGCGGTGCACAGAGCCCCCGGCACAGAACGGGGGGTGGGGGCACCGGACGGATCCCGGCAAAGATCGGGACCGCCTGGACAAGTTCGGCCCAAGGCCTTGCTTTGGGGAACGATTGTCCGACACAGGAGGGTGGATGCATCAGACCCAAGCGGCAATTGGAAGCAGTCTGCTGGCTGTCGAGCGCGTGTCCGTGCACTTCGGCGGAATCGTGGCGCTCGATGGCGTCTCGTTCGACATCGCCGCGGGGCAGATCGCCGGTTTGATCGGGCCCAACGGCGCCGGCAAGACCACGCTGTTCAACTGCCTCTCCCGGCTCTACGCCTGCCAGAGCGGGCAGATTGTCTTCGATGGCCGGCCCTTGCTTGCCATCCCCCGGCACCGCATCGCCGCAGCGGGCATCGGCCGCACCTTCCAGAACCTGGCGCTGTTCCGCACCATGACGGTCCGGGACAATGTGATGCTGGGCCGCCACTGCCGCACCAGGAGCGGTTTCCTTTCCAATGCGCTGCGCCTGCCGCGGGTGGCGCGCGAGGAGCGGGCCTCGGCCGATAAGGCATGCGAGCTGGTCGCGTTCCTCGGCCTGGAGGCGGCGGCCGGCAAGCGCGTGTCCGAACTTTCCTTCGGCACGCAGAAACGCGTCGAGCTGGCGCGCGCGCTCGCCAGCGAGCCCAAGCTGCTGTTGCTGGACGAGCCGGCGAGCGGCCTCAATCACGAGGAAGTGGACGCGCTCGGCAAGCTGATCCGCGACATCCGCGACCGGCTGGGCGTCACCGTGCTTCTGGTGGAGCACCACATGAGCCTGGTGATGAGCGTCTCCGACAAGGTGGTCGCGCTCAACTTCGGGCGCAAGATCGCGGAGGGCACGCCGGCCGAGGTGCAGCAGCACCCCGAAGTGGTGCAGGCCTATTTGGGGAACAGCGCCTGATGGCGACTCTGCTGGAAGTTTCGAACCTGCACGCCGCCTACGGGCCGACGCGGGTGCTCCACGGCATCGACTTTGTCCTCGAGGACGGCTCGATCACCGCGCTGCTCGGCGCCAACGGCGCCGGCAAGACGACTACGCTGCGCGCGCTCTGCGCCATGGTGCAGACCTCGGGTGAGATCCGTTTCGGCGGCGCGCGCATCGACGGCCGCGCGACCGAGGACATCGTGCGCCTGGGCATCGCCCATGTTCCGGACGGCCGCGGCACTTTCGTCAATCTCTCCACCGAAGAAAACCTGCGCCTGGGCGCCTATGTGCGCAAGGACAAGCGGGCGGTAGAGCAGGATTTCGAGCGCATCTACGCGTATTTTCCGCGCCTGAAGGAGCGCCGCCATCAGCAGGCCGGCACCCTCTCCGGGGGCGAGCAGCAGATGCTGGCGGTATCGCGCGCATTGATGCTGCGGCCGCGGCTGTTGCTGCTCGACGAGCCGTCTTTCGGTCTGGCGCCGCTGCTCGTGCGCGAGATTTTCGACATCATGCGCGCGATCAACCAGAGCGAGAAGGTCAGCATCCTGCTGGTGGAGCAGAACGCGGCGATGGCCCTGGACCTGGCGGATCGCGCCTACCTGATCGAGACCGGCCGCGTGGTGCTCTCCGGCAGCGCGGACGAAATCAAGCAGAACGACGCCGTGCGGCGCTCGTATCTGGGTTATTAGAGCGCAAGCGCAGCGGGACATTCAATGGACGCCTTCCTCAATCAGGTTTTTGCCGGCCTCGCCACCGGGGGCATCTACGCCAGCGTCGCGCTGGCGCTGGTGATGATCTACCAGGCGACGCACCTGGTGAACTTCGCCCAAGGCGAGATCGCCATGTTCTCGACCTACATCGCCTGGACCCTGATCGAGGCCGGCATGCCTTACTGGGGGGCGTTCTTCCTCACGGTTGCGATCGCATTCACCCTCGGCGTGCTGATCGAGCGCATCATCGTGCGCCCGGTGGAGCAGGCGCCCGTGCTCTCCGTGGTGGTCGTATTCATCGGGCTGCTGGTGATATTCAACAGCCTCGCAGGCTGGATCTACACCTATACCATCAAGGTGTTTCCGAGTCCGTTCCCGAAAGAGCCGGTGCACGTCGGCACTCATTTCTTTTCCGCGCACGAGCTCGGCGCCGTCGGCGTCACCCTGGTGGTGCTGGCGTTGCTGTATGCGTTCTTTCGCTACACGCCGCTGGGATTGGCGATGCGCGCGGCGGCGCAGAACCCGGAGTCAGGCCGCCTGGTCGGCATCCGCGTCGGCTGGATGCTGGCGCTGGGCTGGGGGCTCGCAGCGGCGATCGGCGCCATCGCCGGCATGATGGTCGCGCCCACGGTCTATCTCGATCCGAACATGATGGCGGGCATCCTGCTGTATGCGTTCGCGGCGGCGCTGGTGGGCGGCATCGACAGCCCCGGCGGGGCGGTGCTGGGCGGTTTCATCGTCGGCGTGTTGGAGAACCTGCTCGGCGCCTACGTCATCGGCAACGAGCTCAAGCTCTCGGTCGCGCTGGTGCTGATCATCGGCGTGCTGGTGGTCCGGCCCTCGGGCCTGTTCGGCAAAATTCACGTAACCAGGGTATGAACGCATGACGCCTGCATCGCCCGCGACCGCCGTTCCCGCCGCATCGAGCAAGCCCCGGGTCGCAGCCCTTGCCGCGCTGCTGCTGGCCGTTTGCGCGCTGCCGTTCCTGGTGAGCAACTACCATACGTTCCAGTTGACGCTGGTGCTGGTCTACGCGATCGCGCTGTTGGGACTCAATATCCTGACCGGCTACAACGGCCAGATTTCGCTCGGCCACGGCGCGTTCTACGCGATCGGCGCGTACGTCGCGGCGATCCTGATGGACAAGTTCGGTGTGCCCTATTGGCTTACCGTGCCGGTGGCCGGAGTCGTGTGCCTGGCGGCCGGCTTTCTTTTCGGCTTGCCGGCGTTGCGCCTGGAAGGACTCTACCTCGCACTGGCCACCTTCGCTCTCGGCGTGTCGATGCCGCAACTGCTCAAGTACCAGCATCTGGAGAAATGGACCGGTGGCGTACAGGGTATTGTCATCCTCAAGCCCGATCCGCCCTTCGGATTGCCGATCAACCAGGACCAATGGCTGTATTTTTTCACCCTTGCGGTCGCGCTCGTGATGTTCGTGCTCGGCTGGAACCTGCTGCGCGGGCGGGTCGGGCGTTCGCTCGTCGCGATCCGCGATCAGCCGATTGCCGCCGAGGCCATGGGGGTGCACAATGCCCTGTACAAGTCGCTCGCATTCGGCGTGAGTGCGATGTATACGGGCGTCGCCGGCGCGCTCGGCGCGATCGCGGTGCAGTTCGTCGCGCCCGACAGCTTTACCATTTTCCTGTCGATCAGCTTGCTCGTCGGCATCGTGATCGGCGGGCTGGCGTCGATTTCCGGCGCGGTATACGGTGCGCTTTTCATCCAGTTCGTGCCCAATATCGCCGACCAGATTTCCAAGGCTGCACCGTGGGCGATCTACGGCGTGTTCCTGATCGGTTTCATGTACCTGATGCCGGTCGGTGTGGCCGGGGCCCTTCGCATTGGATGGGCGCGAATCAAGCGTAAGGCGGGCAGCAACGAGCATCGTTCCGGGTGAATTCACCCAAATACATCAGGGGCCGTTTCAGAATGACTGAAACGACCCCTGACTTAGGCGAGCATGAGGGGATGCGCCCCGAAGGTTTCGATCCCCCTTGTGGGGAAAGTCCTCTCGGGGGATATCTCCTCATTTTGTAACTCACGCAAAGGAGGTCATCATGTCAACCAAGCACTTGTTAGTCTCAGCGACCGTGATTGCCGGGCTTGCGCTCAGTGCATCGGCGGCATTGGCGCAGAAGAAATACGATCCGGGCGCGTCCGACACCGAGATCAAAATCGGCAACATCATGCCCTACAGCGGACCGGCTTCGGCTTACGGCACCATCGGCAAGGCCGAGGCAGGGTACTTCAAAAAGATCAACGACGAGGGGGGCATCAACGGGCGCAAGATCAACTTCGTCAGCGTCGACGACGGCTACAGCCCGCCGAAAGCGGTGGAGATGGCGCGGCGTCTGGTCGAACAGGACCAGGTGTTGCTCGTATTCCAGTCCCTGGGTACGCCGTCGAACTCGGCAATCCACAAGTACATGAACGCGAAGAAAGTGCCGCAGTTGTTCGTCGCCACCGGCGCGAGCAAATGGAACGACGCGAAGAACTTTCCCTGGACCATGGGCTGGCAGCCTAACTATCAGACCGAGGCCGCGATCTACGCCAAGCACATTCTGCAAACCAAGCCGGATGCGAAAATCGCGGTACTCTACCAGAACGACGACTACGGCAAGGACCTCCTGAAGGGTTTCGAAGACGAGCTCGGCGACAAGGCGAAAAAAATGATCGTCGCGAAGGTTTCTTACGAGACCAGCGATCCGACCGTGGACTCGCAGATCGTCCAGTTGCAGGGATCCGGCGCCAATGTCTTTTTAAACGTCACGACGCCCAAGTTCGCCGCCATGGCCATCCGCAAGGCCTACGACATCGGCTGGAAGCCGGTGCACTATGTGAACAACGTAGGGGCCTCGATCGGGGCGGTGCTGGTGCCGGCGGGTCTGGAAAAGTCCATTGGCTTAATCTCGACCGCGTATCTCAAGGATCCGCTGGACAGCGCGTGGAAAGACGACAAGGGCATGAAAGACTGGTATGCCTTCATGGCGAAATATTATCCGGATGGCGATCTGAAGGACGGAGGCAACGTGTTCGGCTACGCGGCGGCGCAGACGCTGGTGCAGGTGCTGAAGCAATGCGGCGACAACCTCACGCGAGAGAACGTGATGAAGCAAGCGGCGAGCCTCAAGGATTTGCAGCTCGCCATCCTGTTGCCGGGGATCAAGATCAACACCAGTCCGACCGACTTCGCGCCGATTCAGGCGGAGCAATTGATCCGCTTCGACGGCAAGCAATGGGTGCGCTTTGGCGAGGTGATAGGCAAATAAACGGGTGCGGGCGGCCGGCGCGTGCTGACGCCGGCGGCTTGCCCGCGGGTGCTGCTTTGCGGAGTGAGCTATTGCTCGCGGCTGGGCCAGGTCAGAGGCCGGCGCACGGGGACGGAGGCTTGCGCCAGGCGCAAGCCGATTAGGAAGCTCAAGCCGATGTGAGCTTCCCTCTATTTTTCGTCTTCCAAGCGTGCGGTCTCAAGCCGCCGTTACGGCCGCTGCCGCGATAGCACGGCCTGCAGCCTGCGCCAGACGACGCGCAACCCGCGCCAGATCTTCGGCAGCAGCCACAGCGCTACAAGCAGGAAAATCGCCAGGCCGGCGAGGAAGACCAGCGGATGCGTGAACGCGGCCCACAGTCCGCCCAGCAGCAGCGCGTCCTCGCCGAACGAGGCGGTCCAGTTGGAGAAGGGCTCGGGCGACGTGTTGATGAGCGCGCGGCTACCGGCCTTGGTGAGATGCACCGCGGAGGCGAGGGCGCCGCCGAGGATCGCGGCGGCGAGGATCAGCGCCGGATCCTGGTCGGCGAGCGCGAGCGCCGCCAGCAGCGCGCCCGCGGGAATGCGGATGAAGGTATGCGCCGCGTCCCACAGGGTGTCGAAGCCCGGCACCTTGTCGGCAAAGAACTCGATGAAGAACATGAAGCCGGAAGCACCGAGCACCGCCGGATGGGTGAGCAGGCCCAGGCCGGGAGGCAGCTCGACATAGCCCAGGCGCGCCATCAGGCCGGCGAGGAACAGCACCGCGTACAACCTGATGCCGCTCCCCCAGGCAAGACCCGCGGCGAGCGCGACCGATTGAATGTCCATCCGGGTATTGTAGCTGCGCGAGGGGATAGTCTTAGAGGCCGTTTCAGAATTACCGAAACGGCACCTGACTTAGGGGAGTATGAGGGGATGTATCCCCTCATCTTTGAAATACGTTCTAGAATGAAAGCATGAAATTCAAGTTGGCAATCGCGGTGGTGGTCATCCCCATGCTGCTCACTGGCTGCGCCAGCACCACTATCGGCCTGCGCAGCACCAATTCGCCCTCGATGCCGGGGAGCACTTCTGCTCCTGGGAGTTCCTACAGTTCGGCTGCGATCCAGGCGGACGTAACGCCCGGCGCCTTTTTCGGCCTGGTCTTCCTCGGCTACCTCGCCGCCGGCGTTCAGGACGATTACCTGCGCTGGCGCTACGGCTCTTCCTCGCGCAAGCCGCCTGATCTGGCCGAGGGCCGCGCCGTCGCCGAGCGCGATTGCAGCCAGCCGCTCGGGCCGCTCTATGCAAATCTGCGCTGCAAATGAACTGAAGCTGTGCGGGCGTCGCGCTGCGTCCCCGGGGCAGACACGAAGTGCGAGATGCAAGACAAAGTGTCATAGAACCCGTTGCAAAATGAATTTTGCAACGGGCCGATCTAGGGGAGCATGAGGGG
>DAIRFM010000091.1:0-6685 GCA_036795025.1 Burkholderiales bacterium
CGCCGGCTGGCGCAGCCCTAGCGGCCACCGATCGGCCCGGGGGCGGGCCTCCTACAGCCCGCTCAGCACCTTGATATGCGCGACCACGCCGCGCGCCAGCGCCGACAGGTTGTAGCCACCCTCCAGCACCGACACGATGCGCCCTTCGGCGTATTTGTCCGCTACCGCCTTGATCTCCTGCGTGACCCAGGCGTAATCCGCGTCCACCAGCCGCAGCATGGCCATGTCGTCCTCGACATGGGCATCGAAACCGGCGGAGAAAAACACCATCTGCGGTCGAAACGCTTCCAGCGCCGGCAGCCACCGTAGCGTCACCGCCTCCCGGAACAGCTGGCTGCCGGCGCCGGCCGGCAGCGGCACGTTGACCATGTTAGGCGACGGGTTCTCGGTGCCGCAATACGGATAAAAGGGGTGCTGGAACGTGCTCACCATCAGGGCGCGCGCATCGTCGTGGAAAGCGTCTTCGGTGCCGTTGCCGTGGTGCACGTCGAAATCGACGATGGCGACGCGCTCGAGCCCATGCTGCTCGAGCGCATGTTTCGCGGCGATGGCGACATTGTTGAACAGGCAAAAGCCCATGGCGCGGTTGCGCGTCGCATGGTGCCCCGGCGGGCGCACGCTGCAAAAGGCATTGTCCGCCTGCCGGTTCAGCACCAGGTCGACAGCGAGCACCGCAGCGCCGGCCGCGTGCAGCGCGGCGTCCCAGGTATGCGGATTCATGGCGGTGTCCGGGTCCAGATGGACGGTGCCGCTTGCCGGCGCGCTGCTGCGGATATGGCTGATGTATTCCATCGAATGCACCCGCGCCAGGCTGCTCACTTTGGCCGCCGGCGCCTGGTGATGCGTCAGGTGCTGCCCGATGCCGGAGGCGATCAACTGATCCTCGATCGCGCCCAGCCGTTCCGGGCACTCCGGATGGTAGGCGCCCATGTCGTGCTTGCGGCAGTGCGGGTGGGTGATAAAAGCGGTGGCCATGTACCGTCTTGCTACCAGTGATTTTAATGAATATTAGCCGAAATCCACGTAAGATGACGAATACATTGTGAAAAACCGCCGTATCCCCAGCCGGGCATGTGCGCCGCAGGGGAGCGCGACCACCCGGCAATGCCGGACGCACCACGGAGAACCCGCTTGCTGCTACACGCTGAAACAAAATTTGCCGTACGCGACACGCCGATCCATCGCGTCATCGCCAACGCGGGCAAGGTCATCCTCGGCAAGGAGCGGCAAATCCGCCTTGCCGTGGCCTGCCTGCTGGCGCGCGGCCACCTCTTGATCGAGGATCTGCCCGGCGTGGGCAAGACCACGCTCGCGCACACGCTGGCAAAACTCCTGGGCCTCAACTTCCAGCGCATCTCGTTCACCAGCGACCTCCTGCCCGCGGACATTATCGGCGTGTCGATATTTGATCGCGACAGCGGCGCATTCAAGTTCCATCCCGGGCCGATTTTCTCGCAGCTGATCCTGGCCGACGAGGTCAACCGCGCCACGCCCAAGACGCAGAGCGCGCTGCTCGAGGCCATGGAAGAGCACCAGGTCACGGCAGAGGGCGAGACCCGTCCCCTGCCCGAGCCGTTTTTCGTCGTGGCCACGCAGAACCCCTCGCACCAGGTCGGCACCTTCCCGCTGCCGGAATCGCAGCTCGACCGCTTCCTCATGCGCATCGAACTCGGCTATCCCGATCGCGAGGCTGAGCGCGCGCTGCTGCAGGGCGCCGACCGGCGCAGCCTGGTGGCCACCCTCGAGCCCTGTCTCGCGCCGGGCGAATTGATCGAACTGCAGGCCAACGCCGATCAGGTACACGCGGCGGCGGCCTTGCTCGATTACATTCAGGCCATCGTCGAGCACACGCGGCGCGCGCCCGAATTCACCAACGGCCTGTCGCCGCGCGCGGCGCTCGGCATACTGCACGCGGCCAAGGCCTGGGCCATGCTCGAAGGCCGGGACAAGATCCTGCCTGAAGATGTGCAGGCAATTCTGCCGGGCGTGGCCGGTCACCGCCTCGCGCCGGCGCACGAAGGCGCGCGCAAGCGCGCCTCCGAGGTCACTGCCGCGCTGCTCGAGGCCGTGCCGATTCCCTGACAAGATTTAGCCACGAAGAGCACGAAGGACACAAAGGAAAGCAATTCTTGAACGTAACGGGTCAGCACATTCTTCGCCTTTCCTTCGTGTCCTTTGTGGTGAAATTCCAAATTCAAAGCGGGCGAGATGTTTGAAAAGATCCTGAGCCGCTCCCAGCTCTACAACGCATTCTTCGGTCCGCGCCAGCCTGAGCCGGGCACCATCTTCCTGCGGCAACAGCGTGTCTACATACTGCCGACGCGCCCCGGTCTCGCCTTTGCTATGGCGCTCGTCGTGATGCTGATCGGATCGATCAACTACAACCTTTCCCTCGGTTACATCCTCACCTTCCTGCTCGCGAGCATGGCGCTGGTGGCGATCCTGCATACGTTCCGCAACCTGGTGCATTTGCATATCACCCCGGGCCGCGTGGAGCCGGTGTTCGCGGGCGAAATCGCCTGGTTCGAGCTGTTCGTCGAAAACCGCTCCGGCTATGACCGCTGTTCGATCTCGCTGTGGCATCAGGGCAAAGCGACGCAGTGCGACGTTGCGTCCGGGCGCGGCACTACGGTGAGCGTCCCGGTCGCGGCCGAACAGCGCGGCTGGCTCGCGCCGGGACGCATTACCGTGGACACGCGCTTTCCCGTCGGCCTGTTGCGCGCCTGGAGCTATATTCAGCCGGACATGCGCTGCCTCGTCTATCCCAAGCCCGACGACGGCCTCTTGCCCCCGCCCGAGCCCTCCGGAGGGGCCGGCGAGGAGCGCGTCGCCGGCGGCGGCAGCGACGACTTCGCCGGGCTGCGGCCGTATCACACCAGCGATTCGCCGCGGCACATACACTGGAAGGCCGCCGCCAAGGGACGGGGGCTGCAGACCAAGGTGTTTAGCGGCCGCGCCGCCGCCGAATTGTGGCTCGACTGGAACCAGCTTCCCGCGAACCTGGACCCCGAGTCCAAGCTTTCGCGCCTGACGCGCTGGGTGCTCTCGGCCGATCAGGACGGATTGCGTTACGGCCTGCGCCTGCCCGGGCTGGAGCGCTCGCCCGACGCAGGCGAGTCGCACCGCCTCGCCTGCCTGCGCGAGCTTGCCTTGTATGCGCTCTAACCCAGGCACACAGTTGCAGTTGCGCCATCTGTTCTGGCTGCTCGCCGGCCTGGCCCTGGTGGCTGCGCCGCACTCCCCGCGCCTGCCCTGGTGGCTCAATCTGATCGCGCTGATACTGATCGCCTGGCGCGTCTATCTGGGCTTAAGCGAGCGCGCGTTACCCAAAAAATGGCTGCTGGCCCTGTTCGTCGTCGGCGGCCTGTTCGGCGTTTATTTTACCTACCGCACTATTTTCGGACGCGATTCCGGCGTGGCGCTGCTGGTGCTGTTTCTGTCGCTCAAGCTGCTCGAACTGAACAATGAGCGCGACGCCATGGTGCTCGTCCTGCTCACCTATTTTCTCGCACTCACGAACTTTTTCTATTCGCAGACGCTGCCCACCGCGGGACTGATGCTCGTCTCGGTGCTGGTCAATACCGCCAGCCTGGTGCATTTCGCGGCACCCGGGCGTGCGCTGCGCGCCAACCTGAAGACCGCGGGCGTGCTGCTGGCACAGGCAGCACCGGTGATGCTCATATTGTTTTTCCTGTTCCCGCGGGTTCAGGGCCCGCTATGGGGGCTGCCACAGGATGCCTACAGCGGCGTCACCGGACTGTCGGACTCGATGTCGCCCGGCCTGATCAGCCGGCTGTCGCAGTCCGACGCCATCGCCTTTCGCGTCAAATTCCAAAAAGACGCGCCGCCCATGCGGCAGCTGTACTGGCGCGGGCCGGTGTTCTGGCACTTCGACGGCCGCACCTGGCGCCCGGGCGAATTCCGTCCGTTCGGACAACTCAAGTTCGAGGCGAGCGGCGCCCCCTACGATTACGAAGTTACGCTGGAACCGCACAATCACAATTGGCTGTTTGCGCTCGAGCTGGCGGCGAAACTGCCGCCTGACGCGAACGTCACCAGCGACTATATGCTGATTTCGCGCACGCCGGTTCGCGCCCGCATGCGCTACGACATGCGCTCCTACACCAGTTTCGCCATACGCGGCGCCGACGAGGCCGATGAGATCAGGAGGGGGCTGCAACTGCCGCGAGGTTTCAATCCGAAGGCGCGGGAGCTGGCGCAGTCATGGGCGGCAAGCATCAATTCCGACGCCGCCATCGCCCAGAAAGCCTTGAGCTACTTTCGCGAACAAGGATTCGTCTACACGCTGGAGCCACCCCTGTTAGGCCGCGACTCGGTGGACGAGTTCCTGTTTGGCAGCAAGCAGGGTTTTTGCGAGCACTACGCCTCGAGCTTCGCGTTCCTGCTGCGCGCGGCCGGCGTGCCGGCCCGGGTCGTCACCGGTTACCAGGGCGGCGACATCAATCCGGTGGATGGGTACATGATCGTGCGCCAGTCCGACGCACACGCCTGGGCCGAAGTGTGGCTCAACGGCCGCGGCTGGGTGCGGTTCGACCCCACCGCCGCCGCCTCGCCGGTGCGGGTTGAATCCGGCGTTGCCGCAGCGGTGCCCGCGACCGACCCGCTGCCGCTCATGGCGCGCACCACCCTCATCTGGCTGCGCGGGGTGCGCTACAACTTGGATGCGCTCGCCAACAAGTGGAACCAGCTGGTGCTGAGCTACAACCCGGAACGCCAGCGCGAATTCCTGGCCCGCGTCGGCATGAGCGAGCCGAGCTGGGAAAGCATGGCGATGACGCTGTTCTGGGGCGTGGGCGGAGTGCTGGCGCTGCTCACCGCGTGGCTGTTGCGGCGCATACGCACGACCGATCCGGTGCAGCGCCTGTGGCTCAGATTCTGCGCCAAGCTCGGGAAAAAAGGCAGCCCGCGCTCCGCGCATGAAGGTCCGGCCGATTTCGTCGCGCGCACGGCCGAGCGCTATCCGGGCGAGGCCGAGCGCATACGCGCCATCGGCGAGCGCTACATTGCGCTGCGCTACGGAGAACTGGCCGACCCGCGCGTGCTGGCCGAATTGCGCATGCTGGTGCGGGAGTTCAGCGTTTGAGCCGGCCAGCGCGCCTCCTGACCGTGCTGCTCGCCTTCGCGCTGTCGTCCTCCATCACCGTCACCGCCACCGCCGCCGCGCAGTACGCCGAGCGCGAAGATGTGCGCCAATTCATCGCCGAGATGGTGCACAGGCACGGCTTCGTCAGGAAAGAACTGCGCACGCTGTTTAGCCAGGCACGCTTCCAGCCTGCCATCATCAAGGCCATCACCCCGCCCACCGAACCGCGCGCCAAGTCCTGGCAGGCCTATCGCGCGCTGTTCCTCACGCCGCAACGCATCGAGGCGGGCGTCGAATTCCGCGAGCAGCAGCGCGAGGCGCTTTCGCGCGCGGTCGAGCTCTATGGCGTGCCCGAAGAAATCATCGTCGCCATCATCGGCGTGGAATCGGTGTACGGCCGCAACACCGGCAACTACCGCGTCATCGACGCCCTGACCACCCTCGCCTTCGACTACCCGCCGCGCGCCGAATTCTTCCGCACCGAGTTGGAGAACTACCTGCTCTACGCGCGCGACGCCGGCATCGACACCCTCGGCCTGAAAGGATCGTACGCGGGCGCCATCGGCATTCCCCAGTTCATGCCCGGCAGCTACCGCCGCTACGCGGTGGATCTGGACGGCGACGGCAAGCAGGACCTCTCCGGCAGCTTCGCCGACGCCATCGGCAGCGTCGCCAATTTCCTGCAAGCCCACGGCTGGGAGACGGGCCAGCCGGTGGCCTTCGCCGCGCAGGTTCACGGAGAGAATTACCGCAAGCTGGTCGATGCCGGCATCAAGCCGACCTACCGCTACGACGATCTGGCGAATTTCGGCGTCAGCGCGGAGGGCGGGACCCGCGCGGATGCGCCTTGCGCCTTGATCGAACTTGCGACGCCGGGCGAGGCGAGCCAGTATCTGGTGGGTCTCACCAACTTCTACGTGCTGACGCGCTACAATCGCTCCAGCCTGTACGCCGCTGCCGTGCTGGAACTGGCACAGGCGGTGAAATCGGCTTATCCACCAAAATGAACACGCAAACGCTGTCGATACGCCAGGCCACGCGCGCGGACGTGCCGCTGGTGCTCTCTTTCGTCAAAGACCTGGCCGAATACGAGAAGCTTTCCCACCTGGTCGTGGCCACCGAACAAGTCATCGCCGAAGAACTGTTCGGACCGAAAAGCCACACGGAAGCGCTGCTCGGCTACAGCGGGACGGAGCCAGTGGCCTTTGCCGTGTACTTCCACAACTTCTCCACCTTCCTCGGCAAGAAGGGCCTGTACCTGGAAGACCTGTACGTGCGCCCGGCGCACCGCCGCCGCGGTTTTGGCCGCGCCATGCTGCTGCAAGTGGCGCGCATCGCGGCCGAGCGCAATTGCGGGCGGCTCGAGTGGTCGGTGCTCGACTGGAACGAACCGGCGATATTTTTCTACGAAACGCTCGGCGCAACGATCATGCACGAGTGGAAACTAGTGCGGGTCACGGGCGAAGCACTGGAGAAATTGGCAAAGATGAAATAGCGGCTGCTATTTCAACTGCGCCAGCGCGCGACGGATGTCTTCTACCGCCTCGGGCTTGAGCGCTTCCTGCGGCGCGATCGCGTCGC
>DAIRFM010000339.1:0-2357 GCA_036795025.1 Burkholderiales bacterium
GCATGACGCCGTCGCTGCTCGATCTCGCCCCCGGCTGCGCCTTCCGCGAGCGCTGCACCCGCGCCGACAGCGCCTGCGCGCAGGATCCTGCATTGTCCAGCCCCGTCGCCGGCAGGCAGGTGCGCTGCTTCCATCCGCTGACGCAATCTGTGACCGCATGAGCGCGCTGCTGGAACTGCGCGGGGTGTCCAAGCGCTTCGTCAAGACCCTGGATACCGCCGCCAGGCTCGCCAACCTGCTGGGCGCGCATGCAAGAGAAGAAATCGTGCACGCCGTGGACCAGGTCGATCTTGCGGTACAGGCAGGCGAAGTGGTGGGCCTGGTGGGCGAATCCGGCTGCGGCAAGTCCACGCTCGGGCGCCTCGCCGTCGGTTTGCTCGAGCCCTCCGCCGGCACCCGCCTGTGGCGCGGCGAGGAGATCGCGCAGCTGCCCGCCGAGAAGCAGCGCAAGATCCAGCTCAAGATCCAGATGATTTTCCAGGATCCCTACGCCTCGCTCAATCCGCGCATGCGCGTGGCCGATATCGTCGGCGAGGCGCCGGTGGTGCATGGCCTGATCGAAACGCGCGCGCAACAGGAGTACGTGGCACAGTTGCTTCAGCGCGTCGGCCTCGATGCCTCGCTAGTCGGCCGCTTTCCGCACCAGTTCTCCGGCGGCCAGCGCGCACGCATCGGCATTGCCCGGGCGCTGGCGGTGAAGCCCGAGTTCCTGGTATGCGACGAGGCAGTGGCGGCCCTTGATGTTTCGATCCAGGCGCAAGTGCTCAATCTGTTCATCAAGCTGCGCGAGGAGTTCAACCTAACCTATCTTTTCATCAGCCACGACCTCGGCGTGGTACAGCACCTTTCGGACCGCGTGGTGATCATGTACCTGGGGCGGGTGGTCGAGGCCGCGCCGACCGTGGAGATCTACGCCAGGGCCAACCACCCCTATACCCAGGCGCTCCTGGCCGAAGTGCCGCGCCTGGATTTGCGCAGAAAGAGTTTCGTTTCGATCAAAGGCGAAATCCCCTCGCCGCTCGACCCGCCGCCGGGCTGCCATTTCCACCCGCGCTGCCCGCACGCCATGCCCCGGTGTAGAATCGAGCAACCCCATTTGCGCGAGATCGCGCCGCTGCATTTCTCCGCCTGCCATCTGAACGACGGAGTCTCATCATGAACCGAGCACCAATGTGAACCGAGCACAAATGCCGCCCATCAAGCCCGAAACTTTGACCATGATCGAGCGCCTGATCGGCTTCGACACCACCAGCCGCGACTCCAATCTCGGCCTGATCGAGTGGACGCGAGATTACCTCAAGGGTCACGGCATAGAGTCGCGCCTCACCTACGACGCCGCCGGCAACAAGGCGAATCTGTTCGCCACCGTGCAGAAGGGAAACAAGCCCGGCATCGTGCTCTCCGGCCACACCGACGTGGTGCCGGTGGACGGCCAGAACTGGGCCAGCGATCCGTTCAAGGCGACAGTGAAGGGCGACAAGCTCTACGGCCGCGGCGCCTGCGACATGAAAAGCTATCTCGCCGTGGTCCTGGCCATGGCGCCGCGCTTCGCCGCAGCGAATCTCAAGGCGCCGATTCATTTCGCCCTGTCCTACGACGAGGAAGTGGGCTGCATCGGCGCGCGCGGCCTGCTCGAGGACCTGGCGCGCAACAACATCCGCCCCGCGGGCGCCATCATCGGCGAACCCACCAGCATGCAGCCGGTGATCGCGCACAAGGGCAAGCGCGCCTACAAGTGCTGCGTGCGCGGCAAGGAGGCGCATTCGGCGCTCACGCCGCAAGGCGTCAATGCCATCGAATACGCCGCCAGGATCATCACCTACATCCGCCACATGGCCGAGCGCCTGCAGGCGTGCGAACCGCGCGACTATGGCTTCGACGTGCCCTTCACCACGTTGCAGACCGGCCTGATATCCGGCGGCACCGCCGGCAACATCGTGCCGCGCGAGTGCATTTTTCAGTTCGAATTCCGCTACCTGCCCGGCGCCGACCCGGACGCACTGGAGCGCGAGATCAAGGATTATGCCGAGCGCGTGATTCTGCCGGAGATGCAAAGGACCGATCCCAGTACCTCCATCAGCATCGACACCAAATCCGACAACCCCGGTCTCAGCACGAGCGAAAAAGACGAGATCACCCATCTGGCTCAGGCGCTGTCGCGCAACCCATCTACCACCAAGGTGGCCTATCTTACCGAGGGAGGGTTGTTCCAGCAGGCGGGCATCCCCGCCATCATCTGCGGCCCGGGCTCGATCGAGCAGGCGCACAAGCCCGACGAATACGTGACGCTGGAGCAGGTGGCGCTGTGCGAGTCCTTCATGGAACGACTGCTCGAACAGATGTGCGCGGGGTAGTGC
>DAIRFM010000092.1:0-1756 GCA_036795025.1 Burkholderiales bacterium
GTAGGAGGCCCGCCCCCGGGCCGATCGGTGGCCGCTAGGGCTGCGCCAGCCGGCGCAACGCCGCTGCGTCGGTGATGCGGATCTGCTCGCGGCCAAGCGCGACCCAGCCACGGTCCTGGAAATTGCTGAGCAGCCTGCTCACCATCTCGCGCACGCTTCCGAGCTCATCGGCCAGGCCCTGGTGGGTGGCGCGCACCAACTCCCCTTTGCCCAGAAGCAACGCGGCGAGACGCTGATCCAGCTTGTGGAAGGTGACCGCCTCGACCAGGGCCATCAGGTCGGCCAGGCGCTCCGAGAACAGGCCGAACACGTAGTCGCGGAAGGGCTTGTGCTCGGCCAGCAACCGGTGGAACAGCGCCGGCGGCAGGGCAAGCAGGATCACCGCGGTCTCGGCGATGCCAGTCGCCGAGTACGCGCTGCCGCCGAGGAGGCAACTGCTGGAGAGCAGGCAGCTTTCCCCCGGCGTTACGCGGTAGAGCTGGACTTCACGGCCGTTGGGCGCGGTCTTGACTACGCGCACGCTGCCTTCGAGCAGCATGGGGAAACCGGTGCAGGGACTGGCCGCCTCGAACAGGATGGTGCCTGCCGGTGCCTGCCTCGGCGCGGCGGTGCGCACGATCTCGTCCACCGCCGCGTCGGGCAACTGCAGGAACACCGGGAACAGCTGCAGCAGGCGGGATTTCAGTTCCAGGGTGTTCATGTTTGCGCGTCTGCGATCAGTTGCGCCGCCATCTGCTTGAGCGATGCGAAATCCAGCTTCGCCGGCCGCAGCACCTGCGCTTCGGCCAGGTGCGCGAAATTTTTCAGCGTGGCGCGGCGATAGGCGGGATCGTAGTGATTGGCGAGCAGGTCGGCGACGAGTTCGTCCCATTGCCGGTGCTCCACCAGACCCATCCAGCGCGCGAGGGTGTCCTTGCTGTGCAGGCCCGCGAGGCAATCGAGCTTCGCCTTCAGGTCCTGCGGGTCGCCGAGGAAATGGCCGTATTCCTGCACGAGGAAGGCGACGCGTTCGGCCAGCGGCGCCTCGATCAACACGCAGGGGCTCGCGCGCATGCGCGCAAGCAGCGCATCGGGCGCCTGCAACTGGCCGATTTTCTTGCTTTCCGCCTCCACGTACACGGTTTTGTCGGGATCGCACTTGCGCAAGACGTCCCACAACAGGCTGTCGAACATTTTCTGCGCCGGTTGTATTGTCTCCGGCAGATTTCCGAGCACGGAGCCGCGGTGGCTGGCCAGACCCTCCAGGTCCAGCACCTGCGCGCCGGCTAAGGCCAAAGCCTGCAGCAGGCGGCTCTTGGCGCTGCCGGTGGCGCCGCAGACCACGCGGTAGCGGAACTTCTGCGGCAGTTCGGCCAATTGCGCCAGGATCTCGCGGCGGTAGGCGCGATAGCCGCCGTCGAGTTGCGCCGCGTGCCAGCCGATTTCGGAGAGGATATGGGCCATGGCGCCGCTTCTCTTGCCGCCGCGCCAGCAGTACACCAGCGGACGCCAGCCCCTGCCGTGCGCGGCGAATGTTCCCTCGATGTGGCGGGCGATGTTTTTCGCCACCAGCGCCGCGCCGCGCTTCTTGGCGTCGAAAGGCGATACCTGCTTGTACATGGTACCGATCGCGGCGCGCTCGGCGTCGTCGAGCACCGGGCAGTTGATCGCGCCGGGCACGTGGTCCTCGGCGAATTCGGACGGCGAACGCACGTCGATGACCTCGTCAAACTCGGCCAGCTGTGCTACGGTTACGACGTTAGGAAATTTCACGGAT
>DAIRFM010000092.1:1856-6601 GCA_036795025.1 Burkholderiales bacterium
CTCGTCAAACTCGGCCAGCTGTGCTACGGTTACGACGTTAGGAAATTTCACGGATGTTCCGAATAGGCCGCTTCAACTCCGGATGCGGCTTCGCAGCTTGAGAATCAGGCCCAAGTTTACACGCAAACACCACATCCCAACCGAGTCCCGTCGCCATGAATGCACCTGCCGCTGCTCCATTTCGCCTCACCCAGTTCTCCCATGGCGGCGGCTGCGGCTGCAAGATCGCGCCCGGCGTGCTCACCGAGCTGCTCGCGGCCACGCCGATGCGCGCCCTGCCGAAGGAGCTGCTGGTGGGCACGGAGTCGAGCGACGACGCCGCGGTGTACCGCTTGAACGACACCCAGGCGCTGGTCGCGACCACCGATTTTTTTACGCCCATCGTCGATGATCCCTACGACTTCGGTCGCATCGCCGCGACCAACGCGCTGTCGGACATCTACGCCATGGGCGGCTACCCGATCATGGCTCTGGCGATCGTCGGCATGCCGCTCGATAAGCTGCCGGTGGAAGTGATCCAGAAAATCCTCGCCGGCGGCGAATCGGTGTGCGCCGCAGCCGGCATACCCATTGCCGGCGGACATTCGATCGACGTGCTCGAGCCGATCTACGGCCTGGTGGGCTTGGGGCTGGTGCACCCGGACAAGGTCAAGCGCAACGACCGCGCGAAAGAGGGCGACGTGCTGATCCTGGGCAAGCCACTGGGCGTGGGCATCCTGTCGGCGGCGCTGAAGAAGGGCAAGCTCTCGGCTGAAGGTTACGACCAGATGATCGCTTCCACTACGAAGCTGAACACCCCGGGCACTGCACTGGCCGAATTGCCCGGCGTACACGCGATGACCGACGTCACCGGCTTCGGCCTCGCCGGGCACCTGCTGGAAATCTGCCGCGGCTCCAAGCTGGGCGCGAGCGTGCGTTTTGACCAGTTGCCCATCATCGACGAAGCGCGGCAATGGGCACAGCAGGGCACGGTGACCGGCGCGACCGAGCGCAACTGGAGCGGCTATGGCAAGGACATCCGCCTGCCCGAAGGGGCGCCCGACTGGGTGCGCGCGCTCATTACCGATCCGCAGACCAGCGGCGGCCTGCTCGTTGCCTGCTCAGCCGATACCGAGGCGCAGGTGCTGGCCGAATTCAAAAAGCACGGCTTCGATAGTGCGTGCCGCATCGGCACCATGGTGGCTGGGCAGGGTGTCACTGTTTTCTAAAGGTGACACTCTGAGCGAAGGCGCGACGAAATGAGCGCAGACTTCCCGATCGCCGATGCACACCAACACTTCTGGGACATCGGCACGAACTATCACCCGTGGCTGTGCGACGAGCCGCCTATTCCCTTTCGTTATGGCGACTATCGCGCAATCCGGAGACGTTACCTGCCGGACGATTACTTCGCCGACGTTGGGTCGCACAGCGTGGTGAAGACGGTTTACGTCGAGGCCGAATGGAACCCTGCGGATCCCATCGGCGAATCACGCTACGTCTCGCGCTTGCGGCGCGAGACGAATTTTCCGACCGTAATGGTCGCGCAGGCCTGGCTCGACCGGGATGATTGCGCTGCGGTGCTCGAACAACAGGCTGCGTTCGATTTCGTGCGCAGCGTGCGTCACAAGCCGAGGGCGAACGCATCGCCCAATGATGCTGCGCCCGGCGGCATGACCGATTCGAAGTGGCGCGCCGGCTTTGCGCGGCTTTCGCCCCTGGGCTTGCGTTTCGATTTGCAGACCCCGTGGTGGCATCTCGCCGACGCCGCGCGCCTTGCATGCGACTTCCCCGACACGTCAATTATTCTCAATCACACAGGACTGCCGAGCGATCGTAGTGCCGCGGCGCTCGCCGGCTGGCAGCGCGCGCTCGCAACGCTTGCCATATGCCCTAACGCAATGATCAAGATTTCGGGTTTGGGCCAGGCGGGTCAAGCCTGGACCGTTGCCGCAAACCGCGGAGTCGTGCTGACAGCAATCGAGGCTTTCGGCGTCGAGCGCACGATGTTCGCCAGCAATTTCCCGGTCGATAGCCTCTGCGCCACTTTCGACACGATCTTCTCGGGGTTTCGCACGATCGTCTCGGATTTTTCTGCGTCGGAACAACGCGCGCTGTTCCACGACAACGCCTTACGCATTTACGCGATGGAGTAGAAAATGGAGAAACTTCGGATTGGATATATCGGCATCGGACTGATGGGTCTGCCGATGACGCGGCGCCTGCTCGAGCGCGGCTACGCGGTCACGGTCTGCGACATCGTCGCGGCACGAACCGATGCGGCGCACGTGGCAGGTGCAACGGTGGTTGCCACACCGGCGGAAGCGGTGCGCGACACCGATATCATGCTGCTTAATTTGCCGACAACCGATGCGGTCGAGCAGGTGGCGTTTGGCGAGCGTGGTGTCGCATCCGCACTGCGGCCGCCGCAACTCGTCGTCGATTTCTCGACGGTCAAGGTCGACAAGGGACGCTCATTCGCCGCGAAGTTGCGGGAGAAGACCGGTTGCGGCTGGATCGACGCGCCGGTTTCCGGAGGACCACCGGCCTGTGCCGCTGGAACGCTGACCGTGATGGCCGGCGGCGATGCGGCTGAGATCGAACGCGTGCGGCCGTTGATGGCGGACGTTGCAGGCCAATTCACGCCGATGGGGCCGTCAGGAGCCGGGTTGACCGCGAAGATGATCAACCAGTTGATCGTCGGCTGCTCGTACGCGGTGCTTGCCGAAGCGGTCGTTCTCGCCGAAGCGGCGGGCATCGACGCGGCGCGCATCCCTGAGTGCCTTGCTGGCGGCTACGCCGACAGCTCGATGTTGCAGAAGGTCTATCCGCGAATCGTCAAGCGCGATTTCGCCCCACAGGGCTACGCGCGACAGCTCCTCAAGGATCTCGAAATGCTGAACGAGTTCGCTGGCGGGTTGAAGTCGCCATTACCGATGACAGGTCAAGCGTTGTCGCTTTATCGAATGCTTATCCATCTTGGTTACGCGGAGTTCGATACAGCCGCGGTATTCAAGCTATACGAACGCGCGGGCTCGCCCTAATCGCTGCAGCAATTCCTGAGCGGTCACAGACCATCCTATGTTCTAGCCCGTCAGAGCACCTGCCCGCTCGCGTCGTCGATCAGGTGCATATTGCCGAGGTCGGCAACCAGCTTCATGCGCTTGCCGGATTGCGCTCCCGCGTTGGGGTTGACCCGCCCGCACAGCTCGGTTCCCTCTAACAGGAAGAAAACCATCGTCTCCATCCCCATCGGTTCGGTCACCTCCAGCTCGACCTCGAACGCATGCTGGTTCGGCTCCATATGCGAACGCTGTTCCACGATATGTTCCGGCCGCAGGCCGAATAGCAGGCGCGCTTTGCCGATGTGCGCGCGGTAACGCTGGGTGCGGTCCTGCGGTACCGGAAACACGATGTCGCTGTTGATGCGAACGCGCAATGCGCCCGCCGCTTCCTCGATCGCGCAGGGCACGAAGTTCATCGCCGGCGAGCCGATGAAGCCGGCGACGAATTTCGTCGCCGGAAAATGGTAAAGCGCATTCGGCGTACCCACCTGCTCGATCAAGCCGCCGTTCATGACGACGACCCGATCGGCGAGCGTCATCGCTTCAACCTGGTCGTGGGTCACATAGACGGTGGTTGTGCGCACCTTTTGATGCACCTTTTTGATCTCGGTGCGCATCTGCACGCGCAGTTTGGCGTCGAGATTCGACAGCGGTTCGTCGAACAGGAACACCTTCGGGTCGCGCACGATCGCGCGGCCCATCGCCACGCGCTGGCGCTGCCCGCCCGAGAGCTGCTTCGGTTTGCGCTGCAGCAGCTCGCTGATGTCGAGGATGCGCGCAGCGTTCTCGACCCGCCGCGCAATCTCGGCTTTCGCGACCTTCTTCAGGCGCAGGCCGAAGGACATGTTCTCGTACACCGTCATGTGCGGGTACAGCGCATAGTTCTGGAACACCATGGCGATGTCGCGGTCCTTCGGCGGCACGTCGTTCACCACTTCGCTCCCGATCATGATGTCGCCGCCGGTGATCTCCTCCAGGCCGGCGATCATGCGCAGCGTCGTGCTCTTGCCGCAGCCGGAAGGCCCGACCAGGACGACGAATTCCTTGTCGGCGATATCGAGGTCGATCCCGCGAACGGCCGGCGTGTCGTCGTAGTTCTTGACCAGCTTGTGCAGCGTCACCTGTGCCATGCGGCTATCCCTTCGTGGCGCCGGCAGTGAGTCCGGCGATATAGTAGTCCATGAGGAAGGCGTAAATGATCAACGGCGGCGCGGCACCGAGCAGCGCGCCGGCCATGATCTGGCCCCAGTTGTACACATCGCCCTTGATCAGCGTGGTGACGATGCCGACCGGCAGCACCAGTTGGTCGGCCGAGGTGGTGAAGGCGAGCGGATAGAGGAATTGCGACCAGGCGACGGTGAAGGCGAAAATCGTGGCGGCGATGATGCCGGGCAGCGCCACCGGAATGAATATCATGGTCAGCATCTGCAGGTAGCCGGCGCCGTCGATCAGCGCCGCCTCGTCGAGTTCCTTCGGGATCGAGGCGAAGTAGGCGATCAGGATCCAGGTGGCGAAGGGCACCGTCAGCGTCGGATAGATGATGATCAGCGCCCACCAGTGGTTGATCAGTTCGATGCCGGTGTACTCGTGCACGAAAGCGAAGATCTTGAACAGCGGGATGAACAGCAGCGTGTCGGGCACCAGGTAGGTGAGGAACACGCCGGTCGCCAGCGTCGCCGAGCCCCAGAACTTCATGCGCGA
>DAIRFM010000340.1:0-2321 GCA_036795025.1 Burkholderiales bacterium
AAGGACACATTGCGCTACGACGTTGCCGCCTGGCTGATGGCGGCGCTGGCGCTGTGGTTGGTGCTCGGATTGCACCTGCTGGCCGGACTGCTGTCCGGGCTGCTGGTCTACGAGCTGGTGCATTTTCTCGCGCCGCGGCTTTATCTCGGCGCGCGCCGGGACGATAAGCGCAAGCTCGCTGCGGTGGCCCTGGTCACCGCCATCGTCGTCGTGTCGTTCACGGCTCTGATCTTCGGGGCGGTCGCCTTCTTTCGCAGCGATGCGGGCAGTCTGCCGGTGCTGCTGCAGAAAATGGCCGAGATCATCGAGAGCTCGCGCACCATGCTCCCAGATTGGGCGCGCGAGCGCATGCCCGGCGACACCGAAGGCCTGAAGCTGGCGGCGGTGGTTTGGCTGCGCGAGCATGCGGGCGAAATGCAGCTCGCCGGCAAGGAAGCCGGTTTGGCGTTGGTGCACATCCTGATCGGCATGGTGATCGGTGCCTTGGTGTCCCTGAGGGAAACCGGCGCCGCCCACAGCTACCGCCCGCTGGCACGCGCGCTGGCCGAACGCGCTGCGCGCTTGGGCCAGGCGTTCCGCCGCATGGTCTTCGCCCAGGTGCGCATCTCCGCGCTCAACACGCTGTTCACCTGCATTTATCTCGCTCTGGTATTGCCTCTATTCGGCGTGCATCTGCCGCTGATAAAGACCATGATCGCCATCACCTTCGTCGCCGGCTTGCTGCCGGTGGTGGGCAACCTGATCTCGAACACCGTGATCGTCGTGGTCAGCTTGAGCCACTCGCTCGATGCGGTCGCGGGCTCGCTCGCTTTCCTGATCGCGGTGCACAAATTCGAGTACTTCCTCAACGCGCGCATCGTCGGTGCACAGATCCGCGCCAGTGCCTGGGAACTGCTGCTCGCCATGCTGGTGATGGAAGCGGCGTTCGGCATCGCCGGCGTGGTGGCGGCGCCGATCTATTACGCCTATCTCAAGGGCGAACTGGCCGATGGCGGGCTGATCTGAGCGCCCGACCCGCGCCCGGCGGCGCAAAACCTGCTCCCAGGGGCCTTCTCCTGTTGACTCGCCCTTGATTTTGTTTGTATAATCCTGCCTCTTTGCAATATCCGGGGCGACCAAGCGTGGATCGGTCGTCCCGATTTTATTTCGGAACATCAAATAATGCCAACAATCAATCAGTTAGTTCGCAAGCCGCGGGAGCGCGTCACGGCCAAGAGCAAGGTGCCCGCGCTCGGCAATTCGCCGCAAAAGCGCGGCGTGTGCACGCGTGTCTACACCACCACCCCGAAAAAGCCGAACTCGGCGCTGCGCAAGGTCGCGAAGGTGCGTCTCACCAACGGTTTCGAGGTCATCAGCTACATCGGCGGCGAGGGCCACAACCTGCAGGAGCACTCGGTGGTGCTGATCCGCGGCGGCCGGGTGAAAGACCTGCCGGGCGTGCGCTACCACATGGTGCGCGGCAGCCTGGACACGCAAGGGGTGAAGGACCGCAAGCAGAGCCGTTCCAAATACGGCGCCAAGAAGCCCAAGGCGGCGTAAGGGCTGTTTTTTGATTGTGAATGCTTAGTGTTGAATCGGGCAGCAGACGCGCGAAAATCGATAGCCAGATTCAATATTAACAATTGAACATTCGACATTGAGGTCATAAAGTGCCACGACGCAGAGAAGTTCCCAAGCGCGACATTCTTCCGGATCCGAAATTCGGCAATCAGGACGTCGCCAAATTCATCAATGTGCTGATGACGCGCGGCAAGAAGTCGGTTGCCGAGAGCATCATCTACCGCGCGTTCACCGCCATCAAGACCAAGTCCGGCAAGGATCCGATCGAGGTGTTCGGCCAGGCCGTATCCAACGTCAAGCCCATGGTCGAGGTGAAGAGCCGCCGCGTCGGCGGCGCCAACTACCAGGTGCCGGTGGAAGTGCGCCCGGTGCGGCGCGTGGCCCTGGCGATGCGCTGGCTGCGCGAGGCGGCGCAAAAGCGCAGCGAGAAATCGATGGACCTGCGCCTGGCGAACGAACTGATGGAGGCGGCCGAGGGCCGCGGTAGCGCGATGAAAAAGCGCGATGAAGTGCACCGCATGGCGGAAGCGAACAAGGCGTTCGCGCACTACCGCTTCTAAGCGCACGGCGCCAACAACTTCAACGCATACAAACGGAATTTTCGACTTAACTCACTGCCGGATCTGAGCGGACCAGCCAGATAAATTCCTGGTGTCCCCCGCGTCTTGGCAGTCAAAGGCTTTTAAGGTTCTTACCGTGGCACGCAAAACCCCAATCGAGCGGTACCGCAACATCGGCATCAGTGCCCACATTGACGCCGG
>DAIRFM010000093.1:0-6566 GCA_036795025.1 Burkholderiales bacterium
GCTCGTACATGACCTGTCCATAGCGCGCCGCATAATCGGCAATGCCGCCGGGGGCGTTCAGGTCTATGGTCTCGAACGGCCCCATGAATGACCAGCGCAGGCCCAAACCGTCGCGTATGGTCTTGTCGATGTCCGCCGCGGTCGCATAGCCATCGGCGTAGAGGGACAGCGCTTCATTCAGGACAGATGCCTGCAAGCGGTTGAGGATGAAGCCCTGAATTTCTTTTTTCACCGTGATCGGTACCTGTCCGACAGACTCGTGCAGAGCGCGCGCGCGGGCGAGGACCCGCTTCGACGTCCAGGGGGCAGGACAGAGTTCCACCAATGGCACGAGATGGGGCGGGTTCACCGGATGCGCGACCAGGCAGCGGTTGCGTCCTTTCAGTCCCTTGGTAAAAGCTGAGGCCGGGATAGTCGAAGTCGAGCTTGCCAGTATGGTCCCGGGCCGGGCGAGTATGTCCATCGCGGCGAAGATTTCTTTCTTGGCTGCAAGCGTCTCGCGCACATTCTCCTGCGCATAGTCAGCTCCGGCAAGCGCGTCCTCCAGACTTGCGGCGGTGCGGATGCGCCTGTAGATTCGGTCTGGCGCCTCCCTCACGATGCGGGCAGCGCGCAAATCCTTGAGCGCGCGGCGGATGACCGCAAGATTGGTCTTGAGCGCCTGCGCGTCAGCGTCGTATAGCGCCACCTCGTGCCCGGCGCGCGCGAACACAATGGCCCAGCCGCGGCCGATCAGCCCGGCGCCGATAATTGCGATTTTCTCCATGACTCTCCCTAACAGGGCGTTGAAAATGAGGGCACGCCCCCCTTGATATCCCCCAGTTCAGAGGCTGCCGAAGTTCGCTTTCCTCCGAGACGGTCTTGCCGAAAAGCATAATGTTCCGCTCGGGAAGCGATGCTCAACAGCCTGTCTAGACCGTTCGCTGCATATCGCCACACACCGACAGAGCCTGCCCCGATATGTGCTTGCCGGCGTCGGTGGCGAGAAACAGCGCCATATTGGCGATGTCCTGCGCGCTGACGAAAGTCCGCAGCGACGTCGTGTCCAGCAGCGTCTGCTTTTGTTGCTCGAAACTCACGCCGAAGGCTTGGGCCTTGGCTTCGATCACGCGGTCGATGCGCTCGCCTTCGACATTGCCCGGCTGGATGCAGTTCACGCGTATGCCGTCCGGACCGGCCTCGACTGCCAGGCTCTTGGTGAAACCGACCACGCCCCACTTTGCCGCCGCATACGGCGTGCGCATGCCGAAGCCGAGGCGCCCGGCCACCGAAGACAGATTGATGACGCTGCCGCCGCGCTCGCGCCCGTTGGCCTTAAGCAGGGGCATGGCGAGGCGCGTGCAATAGAACATGCCGTTCAGGTCCACGGCGATGCATTTTTCCCAGTCCTCGGGCCGGATGTCCTCGACCTTGGCTGTGGGGCCGGCGATGCCGGCGTTGTTGACCAATACGTCCAGGCCACCGAGTTCGCGTTTGACATCGGCGAACAGCCGGTCCACCTCGTCCACCCGGGATACGTCGGCCAAACTGTGGCTGATGTCCGGCTGCTCGCAGCCGCAGGCTTCCAGCGCCGCCTGGGCCACATCGCAGATGTGCACGCGCGCGCCATGCTCAGCAAAGGTCTGGGCGATTGCGCGGCCGATGCCGGCGGCGCCGGCGGTCACCAGTACACGCAGTCCTTGCGCAGAAGTATTCATGGCCGGCAATTCTCCCGGTGATCAAGAATCAAAAAGATTGAACCGCAGAGGATACATAGGACGCGTAGGAAAAGCTCGAACAAGATGCTTTTCTGTGTCCTCCGCGATCATAGATATTACTTACAGCCATAGCACCTGCTTGCGAAATTCGATGTCGCTCAGGAGCGGTTCGGCCGGCCCGGTATGCGACACATGACCACGATCGAGCACGTATGCACGGTCGGCCAGCGCCAGCACCAGATCGAGATCGTGCTCGATGATGAGGATGGCGATCTCACCGCGCAACTGGTCGAGCGACTTGAATACCTCCTCGACTACCGCGGGAGCCAGACCCTCGAACGGCTCGTCCAGCATCAGCAGCCTCACATTGCCCGAGAGGGCGCGGGCGATCGCGACCATCTGCTGCTCGCCGCCGGAGAGCATATCCGCATTGGTATCGAGTTTGTCGCGAATGCGGGGAAAGTAGCTGAAGATGCGCTCCCTATCCCAATGCACGCCGGCGCCGCCGCCGCGCGACAGCCCGCCGAGGCGGAGATTCTCCGCGACGGTGAGTCCGGGAAAGAGCCTGCGCCCCTGGGGTACCAGGCCGATGCCGGCGCGGGCAATATGCTCCGGCGAATGGCCGCTGATGAGCTTGCCGTCAAAGCGCGCCGTGCCGCTTGCCGTCGGCACCAGCCCCATGATGCTCTTGAAGGTAGAGGACTTGCCGGCGCCATTGCGGCCGAGCAGTGCGGTCACCTCGCCAACGCGCACTTCCATGCTGACGTCGTGCAGAATGTGGCTCTTGCCGTAGAAGGTATTCACATTATCGAGCTGCAGCAGTACTTCGCCTGCTTGTGCAGCGCTGCGCGACTGCATCACCACCTTGCGTCCGCTGCCGAGGTAGACTTCCTGCACCTGCCGGTCGCCGGAGACCTGTTCGGCATTGCCCTCGATGAGCACCACGCCGTTGGCCATGGCGGTGATCCGGTCGGCAAATTCGAAAACCCGGTCGATGTCGTGTTCCACCAGGAGCACGCTCATGTGCTGCGACAGCGTGCGTATCATGCCGACGATGCGTTCGCGCTCGGCCGCGGCCAGCCCCGCCAGCGGTTCATCCAGCAGCAGCAGCCTGGGCCGCGCCGTCAGCGCGACGCCGATCTCCATCAGCCGTTGTCCGCCGTAGGAGAGGCTGGACACCTGGGCGCTCTCTACGCCTTCGAGCCCGAGAAAGCGAACGAGCGCGCGCGTTTCCGCATTCACGCTTTCCAACGTCTCCTTGGCGCGCCAGGCATTGAAACGTTCGGCGGCGTGCGCCTGCACTCCCAGGCGCAGATTCTCGAACACGCTCAGCCCCTGGAACAGGTTGGTAATCTGGAACGAGCGCGCGATGCCCAGCGCGGCGAAGCGATGGGAACTTCGTCCTTTGATTGCCTGCCCGGCGAAGTTCAAGCTGCCGGTCTCCGGAACGTACATGCCGGAAAGAAGGTTGAACAGGGTGGTCTTGCCGGCGCCGTTGGGGCCGATCAGCGCGTGCAGCCGTGCATGCCGCAGGCTGATGCTGACATCGTTCACCGCCTTGAAGTCGCCGAAACTCTTGCTTACGTGCTCGGCCGAGAGCAGCACCGCCTCGCGCTCGGGCGGCTTCGCCTGCAGCAAGCTGGAGGGCATCTCCTGCGACGGATTGGGTTTCACGCGCGATGCCATCGCGGCGAGTGTTTCGGCCTCTTTGCGCCAGGGCGCGAGCAGGCGTTTTCCGAGTCCGATCAAACCGGAGGGCGAGAACAGGATAAACGCCATGAACAGCAGCCCGAACCAGAACATCCAACTGGCGGTATAGCCGGACAGGATCTCGCGGAACAGGGCGTAGAAGGCGGCGCCCAGGGGCGGACCCATGAAGCTGCCGCTGCCGCCGATGATCGACATCGCCAGAATTTCACCGGAGAAATTCGGATGCAGCGGGTCGGCCGAGGCGAACAGCTTGAGGAAGGTAAACAGCGCGCCGCCGAGCCCGGTGACCGTCGCCGACAGTATGAATGCCGCGAGCTTGTAGCGCCGTACCGGGTACCCGGCGAATCCTGCGCGCTGCTCGTTCTCGCGTATGGCCACCAGCACCGAACCGAAAGGGGAGCGCACCACGCGCAGCATAATCCAGGTAATGGCGAAGACAATCGCGGCGCAAAAATAGTAAAACGCCAGCTGGTTGTCGAGATCTATTCCAAGGAGCACCGTGCGCCTGACCCCGCGCAGACCCGATTCCCCGCCGGTGAAATCGGTCCAGCGATAGGCAATGTAGAAGCCGAGCGCGGTGAAAGCGAGGGTGAGCAGGGAGAAATACACGCCGCGCCGGCGCAGCACCAGAAAGCCGACGGCGCAGCCGAGCACCGCGGTCGCGCCGACCGCAAAAACGATCGGCAGCAGCATGTCGCCTTGGAACCAGTGGATCTGGGCCAGCGCCGCGGCATAGGCGGCGAAACCGAAAAACAGGCCGTGGCCGAACGAGAGCAATCCGGTGTAGCCGAGCAGCAGGTTGAATCCCAGGGTCACCATGGCAAACAGCGCTATTTCGGTGGCGATGCCGTAGGTAAAACCGATGGCCACGCAGAAATACGGCAGCAGCAGAAGTGCCACCGCACTAACGATCAAGGGATGTTTCAGCATCAGCGCGCCGATGCGCAAGCGGCGTGTTTCATTCAAACTTCTCGAATTTCTCGCCCATCAAACCGCGCGGGCGCACGAGCAGGATCAGGGCCATGAGGATGAACATCGACGCTTCCGCCGCGGGCGGATAGAACACCACGGTGACGCCGCGCACGACCCCGACCAGCAGGCCGGCATAGACCACGCCCCAGAAACTGCCCAGGCCGCCGATGACCACGACCACGAATGCGGCGGTAAGGATTTCGGTGCCCATCGCCGGTTGCACCCCTCCCAGGGGGGCCGACATCACGCCGGCCAGTCCGGCGAGGCCTACACCGAGCGCAAACACGGCGGTCAGCGCGGGCCTCAGGCTCACGCCCATGGCGCGCACCATTTCCGGGTCGCGCGTGCCGGCGCGCACTATCATGCCGAAAGACGTCTTGTTGAGCAGCAGCCAGCAGCCGGCGATAGTCACCACGGATACGCCCAACACCGTAAGCCGGTAATACGAGTAGATGAAATCGCCGACGAACAACTGGCCGCGCAGCGCGGCCGGGATCGGAAACGGCAGCCCGGTGGTGCCCCAGATCAGGCGCAGGCTCTGTTCCGCGGTCATCGCCAAACCGAACGTGAACAGCAGCCCCAGCATCGGGTCCTCGCGATACAGGCGGCGCAGGAACAACTGCTCGATCAGCATGCCGACCAGCGCCACCCCTACGGGGGCGAGCAGGACCGCGCCGCCAAAGCCGAGCTTCTCCTGGATCGAGTAGGCGAAATACGCGCCCAGCGCGTAGAACGCGCCGTGGGCGAGATTGACCACCCCGCCCAGGCTGAATATCAGCGACATCCCGAGCGAAAGGACAATGTAATAGGAACCGACGAGCAGACCGTTGAGGATCTGTTCGATCAGAATGCCGGACATCGGCGTGCGATCAGGCTGTGTTTGTTAGTGCCTCATGCGCCCGGCCAGGGCGCATGAGGCAGGGGTGAATCTGGTTCGTCCGATCAGGCCATGGTGCAGGGGTTTTCCGCCTGCGTCGGCTGGATCAGTTCCAGGGACTCGTTCGGAGCTGGGACAGCCCGGACGATTTCGAAGATATCCCACTTGTCCTGCATCTTCGCCTTGTCGTTCACCTTGACCACGTACATTTCCTGCAGCAGTTGGTGATCCCATTTACGGAATGAACCGCGCCGTGCCTTGAGGATGTCGAAGCTCGCGCCCTTTTCCAGGTGCTCGACCACCTTGACCATATCGGTCCCCTTGGTTTCGGCCAGGGACTGCAGCACGATCTTCACACCGGTGTAATCGCCCCAGGCCTGATTGTCGGGCGGAAACCCGTACTTGTCGCTGAAGCGCTTGGTAAAGGCCTGCGCCCCCGGCACTTGCAGGCGGTGATACCACAGGCTTTGCCAGTAGCCGGAAATCGAATCGATGCCCGCGCCCCAGAACGGAATCGTATCCATGGTTCCGCCGGTGACCGGGAACGGCAGGTTGTACTCCTTGTACTGCTTGAGGAAATTGGTCTGGTCCACGCCGGCGAGGCAGATGTAGACGTAATCGGGGCGCGCCTGGCGGATTTTCAGGATGTAGGCGCTGAAGTCCACCGAGTTGGTCGGCACCAGGTCATTGCCAATATTGATGCCGCCGTTGTCGGTGAGAAATTTGGAGGACACGCGATACAGGTCGCGGCCAAATGCGTAATCCGCGACCAGAAAATAGAATTTCGTGCCCTTGATCTTGTTTTCCGCCTTCTGCCATGTACCTATGGTCTTGGTGTACATGGTGTTGCAGCCTTCGATATGGAACATAAAGTGGCTGCAGTTCTTGCCGCGCAGGTCATCCGAATTGCATCCGGTATTGAAGAACGGAATTTTGTAGCGGTTGGCCTGCTCGGCGATGGCAAGGCCGGAGGCGGAGTTGATCTCGCCGATCAGGCACACCACCTTGTCGCGCTCGATCAGCTTCTGCGCCTTGGTCACCGCGGTCTGGGGATTGACGCTGTCCTCGGCGATCAGCTCGAGCTTCCTGCCGAGCACGCCGCCGGAGGCATTAGCTTCCTCGATCGCGAGCGTAGCGGCCTTGAATCCATATTCCCCGAGCTGCCCGAGAAAGCCGGTGCGCGGCGTGAGGTGACCCAGTTTGATGGTGTCGGCCTGCGCGCGCACTATGGCGGGGAAGCCGAACTGCGCGGCGACCGCCGCGGCGCCCAGGGCCGCGCCCTTCTTGAGTATTTCGCGGCGGGCATTGGG
>DAIRFM010000341.1:0-2309 GCA_036795025.1 Burkholderiales bacterium
TTCATGTTCGTGGTGCTGAAGCCGCTGGGGCCGCGCAAGCTTACGGCTGACCAGGTCATCGCCAGGCTGCGCGTCAAGCTCGCAAAGGAGCCGGGCGCGGCCCTGTTCCTGGTCCCGGTGCAGGACATCCGCGTGGGCGGACGCCAGGCCAATGCGCAATACCAGTTTACGCTGCAGGCGGACGATCTCGAGGAGCTGCGCGCCTGGGAGCCGCGCGTGCGCCGGGCGCTTGGCGACCTGCCCCAGCTGGTCGACGTCAACACCGACCAGGAGGACAAGGGCCTGCAGACCTCGCTCGTCATCGACCGCGACACCGCCGCCAAGCTCGGCGTCACGCCGCAGATGATAGATGCGACGCTGAACGACGCCTTCGGCCAGCGCCAGGTATCGACCATCTACAATCCGCTCAACCAGTACCGGGTGGTCATGGAGGCGGCGCCCGAGTTCTGGCAAAGCCCGGAGACGCTCAACAACGTGTATGTCAGCACGCCGGGCGGGGCGCAGGTACCGTTGTCGGCATTCAGCCGCTACGGTCCCACCAATACCCCGCTGGCGGTGAATCACCAGGCCCAGTTTGCCGCCTCGACCATCTCCTTCAACCTGCCGCCGGGAGTGTCGCTTTCCGATGTGACGCGCGCGGTGCAGGACGCCTTGGACCGGATCGGCCTACCGACGAGCGTGCACGGCAGCTTCCAGGGCACCGCGCGCGCATTCCAGGCCACGATCGACAGCCAGCCCTTGCTTATCCTTGCGGCGCTGCTCGCGGTGTACATCGTGCTCGGCATGCTCTACGAGAGCTTCGTGCACCCGATCACCATCATCTCGACGCTGCCTTCGGCCGGCGTGGGCGCGCTGCTGGCGCTGCTCGCCTTCCGCACCGACTTCAGCATCATCGCGCTGATCGGCGTGATCCTGCTGATCGGCATTGTCAAGAAGAACGCCATCATGATGATCGACTTCGCCCTCGACGCCGAGCGCAGCCAGGGCCTGCCCCCTGAAAAGGCGATCTTCCAAGCGTGCCTGCGGCGCTTCCGGCCGATTATGATGACCACCATGGCCGCGCTGTTCGGGGCCATCCCGCTCGCCATCGGCCTGGGTGAAGGGGCGGAGCTGCGCCGTCCCCTGGGCATAGCGATCGTCGGCGGCCTGGTTTTCAGCCAGATGCTCACGCTGTACACGACGCCGGTGGTGTATATCTATCTCGACCGGTTCGGTCTCTGGTGCCGGCGCTTGCGCGAGCGGCGCTTCGGCAGGGCAGCGGCGGGCACACCTGCGGAGGCAGGCCGATGAAATCGGGATGCGCGAAAAAGCGCGCGGATACGTTATGGAGCCGAACCCCATGAAACCGAACGCCATGAAGCTGGCTGCGCTGCTTGCGCCGGCGCTGCTTGCCGCCTGCACCGTCGGGCCGGATTATGTGCGTCCGGCTGTGGAATCGCCCGCCGCCTACAAGGAGCGCGGCAACTGGAAGCAGGCCGAGCCGCGCGACCTCGAATTGCGCGGCAAGTGGTGGGAAGTATTCAAGGACCCGCTGCTGAACAATCTGCAGGAGCAGGTCGACGTCTCCAACCAGAACCTCGCCAAGGCCGAAGCCCAGTACCGCCAGGCGCTCGCGCTGGTGCAGTCGGCGCGCGCGGGCTATTACCCGACCGTGACCGGCGGCGTCTCGAACACGCGCTCGCGCTCGTCAGCGACCACCATTGCGACGCCATCGGTAGCCCCGATATCGCGGGGTGTGGTCACCAACCATAACCTGCCCTTCCAGGCGAGTTGGGAGCCAGACGTGTGGGGCAAGATCAGCCGCGCGGTCGAGGCGAACGAGGCAAGCGCGCAGGCGAGCGCCGGGGACCTCGCGGCGGCGCGGCTCTCGGCGCAAGCCGCGCTCGCGCAAAGCTACTTCCAATTGCGCGGGCTGGATGCGCAGCAGTTGCTGCTGGAGGACACCGTTGTCGCCTACGGGAAATCGTTCAAGCTGGTGCAGAACCAGTACGCGGCGGGCATCGTCGCCAAGGCCGATGTGGTGCAGGCGCAGGTCCAGCTAAAGACCACGCAAGCCCAGGCCATCGATATCGGCGTGCAGCGCGCCCAGCTCGAGCACGCCATAGCATTGCTGGTGGGCAAGCCGGCGTCCAGCTTCTCGATCGCGCGCGCGCCGCTTACGGCGGTGACGCCGCCGGTCCCCGCCGGGCTGCCCTCGGAACTGCTCGAGCGCCGGCCGGACATTGCCGCCGCCGAGCGGCGCATGGCACAGGCCAACGCGCAAATCGGCGTTGCCAAGGCTGCTTACTTTCCGTCGCTCACACTATCGG
>DAIRFM010000342.1:0-2299 GCA_036795025.1 Burkholderiales bacterium
AATGACTTCGTCCACGTGCGGATACGGATAGACGTAATGCAGGCGCACCCACAAGTCCCCGGCGGATCCCCCGAGTTCGGATAGAGCGCGCACGAGTTCGGTCATGCGCGTCTTCAGCGGGCGGCCTTGCCAGAAGCCGGTTCGATACTTGATGTCCACGCCGTAGGCGCTGGTGTCCTGCGAGATGACCAGGATCTCCTTCACCCCGGATTTGACCAGGTTCTCCGCCTCCTGCATCACCTCGCCTATCGGCCGGCTCGAGAGGTCGCCGCGCAGGGAAGGGATGATGCAGAAGGTGCAGCGGTGATTGCAGCCTTCCGAGATCTTGAGATAGGCGTAATGCGCGGGCGTGAGTCTCACGCCCTGCGGCGGCACCAGGTCGGTATAGGGATCGTGCGGCTTGGGCAGGTGCGCGTGCACCGCCTGCATCACTTCGTCGGCGGCATGCGGCCCGGTAACCGCCAGCACCTTGGGATGCGTCTTGCGCACGATGTCGCCCTTGGCGCCGAGGCAGCCGGTGACGATCACGCGTCCGTTCTCCGCCAGCGCCTCGCCGATGGCCTCGAGCGATTCCTCGACCGCGGAATCGATGAAGCCGCAGGTGTTGACCACCACCAGGTCGGCCGCTTCATAGGAGGGCGAGATGGCGTAGCCCTCGGCGCGCAACTGCGACAGGATGCGTTCCGAATCGACCAGCGCCTTCGGGCAGCCGAGCGAAACGAATCCAACCTTAGGGGCGGCAGTGAGTTTTGAGCGGGTCAAAAGCAGGGAGACGCTTCAGGACTTTTCGCCTTCGTCTTTTTTTTGCGGCGCGGGCTGTCCGGGAAAGCCGGGGAAAGAGAAGCCGGCGAAAATATTCTTGGTCTGGTTCTGCAACTGATCCTGCATCTGCACGAATACATTCTTGCTCTGATCCATGTAGGCGGACATCATGCCCTGCATGGCCGAACCCTGGAAATTCATGAACTGCGCCCACAGATCCTTGTTGACTTTGGTGTTGTCGCCGTACATCGTGCGCGACTGCTCCTGCAACTGCTTCTGCACCTGGACGAAAGTCTGCATGTTCTTCTCCAGGTAATTGCCGACCATGCCTTGCATCGCATTGCCGTAGAAACGGATCAGCTGCGACAGCAGGTCGGAGGTGAACATGGGCATGCCACCCGCCTCTTCTTCGAGGATGATTTGCAGCAGGATGGACCGCGTCAGGTCGTCGCCGGTCTTGGCATCCACGACCTGGAATTGCGCGTGTTTGAGCACGAGTTCTTTCACATCAGCCAGCGTGATATAGCTCGAGGTCCGCGTGTCATAGAGCCGGCGGTTCGGATATTTTTTGATCAACCGCAGCGTATCCGTTACCGGGCTCGCCGTGCTATCCGGTTGATTTGACGCAGTTTCAGTCTTGTGTTGCATTGCAGCATTCCCCTTGACTTTTCCAATCAGCCGAGTACAATAAACTCATGTTGCGTTGCAACATTATAACATTTCGCATCCATCACACCAAACTCTTTTACCGAGGAGCCCAAGATGGCCAACCCGAACGAGCAACTGGCAGCCTGGCAAAAGGCCGCTCTGGAATCCACGCTTAGCTACGCCCAGGCGAGCCTCGCCAGTGCGGAGCAACTGCTGAAACTCAATCTCGATGCCGCCCGCAATGCGCTCGAGCAGGCCGGCAAGAACACGCGCGACCTGCTCTCCATCAGCGACCCGCAGGAACTGGTGCAGCTGCGCGCCAAAATCGCCCAGACGAACATGCAACAGACCGCCAGCTACGCCCAGAACATCTACGAACTCGTCAGCCAGACCAAAGCCCTTCTGACCAAGCTCAACGAGGAGCAATTTTCACGCCTGAACAAAGAAGCCGCCGCCGGCGCCGAGCAACTATCCAAGGGTACGCCGGGCGCCGATGTCGCCTCGGCCACGGTCAAATCGACCTTGGCCGCAACGAACGCCATGATGGACAGCCTTAACCGAGCCACCAAGCAGTTCGCCGAATTGTCCGATGCAAGCATCAAGGCCGCCACGGCCGGCATGTTCAACAGCGCCGGCAAAAAGTAAGCGTCTCCCGCCCCAAAACGCAAGCCCCGCCAAAACCAGGCGGGGCTTTTTTATTGCTTTCAGCGTAGCACAAATCCCCCCGACACGCTGCGCCGCACCATCCGCCACTGCCTGCTGTTGTCGAAAAGCAGATTCCTCGCTTCGCTCGGAATGACAATTATTGGAAATCCCTCGACTATTGGAAGTCCCTATTGCATGTGCTGGCCGCCGTTGATGGCGATGTTGGCGCCGGTCACGAAAGCCG
>DAIRFM010000343.1:0-2279 GCA_036795025.1 Burkholderiales bacterium
CTTGGGTTCGGATTTCTTTGCCGGTTCCTTCTTCGGCTCCTCCTTCTTCGGCGGCTCCTTTTTGACTTCTTTCTTTTTCTCCAGCGCGATGTCGGGCTTGGGCGGCTCGACCGCTTTCTCCACTTTGGGTTCCGGCTTGATTTCGGGTTTGACCTCGGGTTTGGGCGCTGGCTCGGGCTGCGCCACGACTTTCTCCACAGCGGGTGCAGGCAGGCTATTCCACAACTCCACCATCACCGCCTCCGGCTGCCTGCTCTGCCAGTGCACGCCGAAGAACAGGAACACCGCCAGCAGCACGTGCACCAGCACGGCGAGAACGGCGGAAGGGACTTTGCCCGGCTCCTGGTACAGCAACGCGTTGGCCGCCACGCTCATCGTGTCGCGGGCCTCACCAGCAGCCCGACTTTGCGCACGTTCTGTTTCTGCAGCTCGTCCATGATTTTGAGCACTTCTTCATAGCGCACATTCTTGTCGGCGGCGATCACCACCGCCTGATCCGGATGGGTCTTCTGCTTTTGCTGCAACGCTGCGACCAGTTCGGCGGTTGACACCGCGCGTTCGCTCGCCGCGGTCTTGCTCCTCTCGCGCAACATGAGCGATGCATCGGCCTTGATCACCACCTCCAGCGGCAGCTCAGGCGGCTGCGAGGACTTGCCCACCGAGGGCAGCTCGATCACGCCCGGATTCACCAGCGGCGCGGTGATCATGAAAATCACCAGCAGCACCAGCATCACGTCGATGTAGGGCACGACGTTGATCTCGCTCATGGCGCGGCGCGGACGCGGCATTGCTCGCTTCCCTACTTGCCCACGCCGGCCTGGCGCTGCAGGATGTTGGAAAACTCTTCGATGAAGCTCTCGAAGCGGATCGCGAGGCGGTCGATGTCGTGCGCGTAGCGGTTGTAGGCAATCACCGCGGGGATCGCGGCGAACAGCCCGATGGCGGTGGCGATCAGCGCCTCGGCGATACCCGGCGCGACGTGCGCCAGCGTCGCTTGGTTGACGTTGGCCAGGCCGCGAAATGCGTTCATGATGCCCCACACCGTGCCGAACAGGCCGATGTAAGGGCTGACCGATCCGACCGAGGCAAGAAAAGCGAGATGCCGCTCCAGGTTGTCCATCTCGCGCTGATAGGTGGCGCGCATGGCACGGCGCGCGCCCTCCACCGGAATGCTCGGGTCGGCGCCGTGCTGCGCGCGCAGCTTGGCGAATTCGCGGAAACCCGCCTCGAAAATGCGCTCCAGCGACCCGGCGCGGTGGCGGTCGTTGACCGCGCTCTGGTACAGGCCGTTGATGTCGCTGCCGCTCCAGAAATCGCGCTCGAACTTCTCGGTCTGGGTCCCCGCCTGCCGGATGGCGAACAGCTTGCGGAAAATAAACAGCCAGCTCATGAACGAGACCATCAGCAGCAGCGCTATCACCAGTTGCACCGGCACGCTGGCGTTGGTGATCAGGGAAAGTATCGACAGGTCCTGGGTTACATTCATTGTTGTATCGACTCGCGTAGCTGTTTGGAAAAAGGGGGCCTGGGTGGGAAGGGAAGGGTCCCACCCTTTCCCCTGGTCCCTTTTAAATCCCCCAATTCAGAGCTTATCCCTCAAGAATTGCGGTATGGCGACGGGCTTGAAATCTCGCAGGTTCAGGCAGGCCACCTGGATCTCGGCGCGAGCCAGCACCTGCGCGCCGCGCCGTGCCTCCTGGGCCAGCTGTACGTAGTAGACACGCGCGGGCTTCAGCGGTTCAACCGTGACCTCGAGCATGTCGTCCAGGCGGGCCGGCCGGACAAAATCGAGCGACGCCCGCCGCACCACGAAAATCAGCCCCTCCTTCTGCGCCAGTTTATCCTGATTTAGCCCGAAACTGCGCAGCCATTCGGTGCGCGCGCGCTCGAAGAACTTCAGGTAATTGGCATAATAGACGATGCCGCCGGTGTCGGTGTCCTCGTAGTAGACACGCACCGGCCAGGAAAAACGTTTCATCATCCTGGCCTCAGGATTCGCCCGGACCGTTCCACAAATCGACGTTAGCGCCCGTGTTCGGCAGCGCCAGGCCGAAATGGCGATAGGTCGATACCGTGGCGACGCGCCCGCGGGGGGTGCGCTGCAAATAGCCCATCATGATGAGGAAAGGCTCGATCACGTCCTCGATGGTGTCGCGCTCCTCGCCGATCGCGTGGGCAAGGTTCTCCACGCCCACCGGTCCGCCGGCGAACTTCTCGATCACGGCCAGCAACAGCTTCCTGTCCATCATGTCCAGGCCGAGCGCGTCCACGTCGAGCAT
>DAIRFM010000094.1:0-6465 GCA_036795025.1 Burkholderiales bacterium
ACGTCGCGCACCTCGAAGCCGGCGCGCTCGCGCGTCAGGCCGCCGGGTCCCAGGGCCGACACGCGGCGCTTGTGCGTGATCTCCGACAGCGGGTTGGTCTGGTCCATGAACTGCGACAGCTGCGACGAGCCGAAGAATTCCTTGATCGCCGCCGAGATCGGTTTGGCGTTGATCAGGTCGTGCGGCATCAGGTTGTCCGACTCGGCCTGCGACAGGCGCTCCTTCACCGCACGCTCGACGCGCACCAGCCCCGCCCTGAACTGGTTCTCCGCCAGTTCGCCCACCGAACGCACGCGGCGGTTGCCGAGGTGGTCGATATCGTCGATCTCGCCGCGGCCGTTGCGGAGCTCGACCAGGATGCGGATCACGGCGAGGATGTCCTCGTTCGACAGCGTCACCGCGCCGGTCAGCTCGCTCCTGCCGACGCGGCGATTGAATTTCATGCGGCCCACGGCCGACAGGTCGTAGCGCTCTTCCGAGTAGAACAGGCCGTTGAACAGCGACTCCACCGCCTCTTCCGTGGGCGGCTCGCCCGGACGCATCATGCGGTAGATGGCAACACGCGCCGCGAACTGGTCGGCGGTCTCGTCGATGCGCAGGGTCTGCGAGATGTACGAACCCTGGTCGAGGTCGTTGGTGTAGATGGTATGGATGCTCGAGGCCTCGGCTTCCTTGAGCTTGGCCAGCACGGTCTCGGTGATCTCGTCGTTGGCGTTCGCCAGAATCTCGCCGGTCGAAGTATCGATGACGTTGTGCGCCAGCACGCGCCCGAGCAGGAACTCGTCGGGGACGGCGATCTTCTTGATCCCGGCCGCCTCCATGTCGCGAATGTACTTGACGGTGATGCGCTTGTCCTTGGGCACGATCACCTTGTCGTGCCTGTCCAGGATGTCGAACTTGGTGGTCTCGCCGCGCAGGCGTTCGGCCACCAGCTCGAACTGGATGCCCTTCTTGCTGAAATGGAAGGTATCGAAGGCGAAGAATTCCTTCAGCACATGTTCCGGCGTCAGGCCGATCGCCTTGAGCAGAATGGTCACCGGCATCTTGCGCCGGCGGTCGACGCGGAAATAGAGGTAATCCTTGGGGTCGAACTCGAAGTCGAGCCAGGAGCCGCGGTAGGGGATGATGCGCGCCGAGAACAGCAGCTTGCCTGAACTGTGCGTCTTGCCGCGGTCGTGCTCGAAAAACACGCCCGGGGAGCGATGCAGCTGGCTGACGATGACGCGCTCCGTGCCGTTGATGACGAACGAGCCGGTGGTGGTCATGAGCGGGATTTCGCCCATGTAGACCTCCTGCTCCTTCACTTCCTTGATCGTGGGCTTGCTCGCCTCCTTGTCCATGATGGTGAGGCGCACCTTGGCGCGCAGCGGGCTGGCGAAGGTAAGGCCGCGCTGCTGGCACTCCTTGACATCGAACGGCGGCTCGCCCAGCGCGAAGCTGACGAAATCCAGACGTGCATTCTTCGAATGGCTCTCGATCGGGAAAATCGAGGTGAAGGCCGCCTGCAGCCCTTCGTTCTTGCGCTTCTCGGGCGGCACCGCCGCTTGCAGGAACGCAGTGAAGGAGTCGAGCTGCGTAGCCAGAAGGAATGGCACGTTCAGCACGCCTGCGCGTTTGGCGAAGCTCTTGCGGATACGCTTTTTCTCGGTCGAAGTGTAAGTGATGGCAGCGGCGGTCATAACAGCTCCAGTTCAGGATGCAGGAGTCAGAATTCGGGAGTCAGGGGTCACAAGACGGGAATCAGCGATGCGGAATGCCATCGGTCTGATCACTCTCTTCAAGCCTCTGCGCTATTGATCCGTATTTCTCAAAATGGCAAAAGGCCGGCAGCCCAAATGCAAAAAGCGGCTGCCAGCCCGATTGCCGTAACGCTTACTTCATCTCGGCTTTGGCGCCGGCCTCGGTCAACTGCTTGAGGATGTCTTCCGCATCTTTCTTGGACACGCCTTCTTTCACTGCTTTAGGTGCGCCGTCCACGAGGTCTTTGGCTTCTTTCAGGCCCAGGCCGGTGATCGCGCGGACCACCTTGATGACGTTGACCTTGCTCTCGCCGCACGCATTGAGCATGACGGTGAATTCGGTCTGCTCTTCCGCGACCGGAGCAGCGGCACCAGCGGCAGCCGGAGCGGCCACAGCGACGGCGGCGGCGGCGGATACGCCGAATTTCTCTTCCATCTCCTTGATCAGGGTGGAGAGTTCCAGCACGGTCATGTTTGAAACTGCGTCGAGAAGTTCTGCTCTTGCGATTGCCATTGTTGACTCCTGAATGTTAAGTCGTTTAAGTCGTTAAAAATTGGTGCGGAAGTTTGGAACGCGAACCTATGCGACCGCTTTCTCTTTCTGATCGCGAACCGCTGCGAGCGTGCGGACAAACCTGCCCGGCACCTCGTTCAGCGTCTGCACGAATTTCACCACCGGCGCCTGCATGGTGCCGAGCAGCATGGCGAGCAACTGCTCGCGGCTGGGCATGTTGGCGAGCGCGGTGACTTCCTTCGCGGAAATCACCGAGTTCGGCATGCCCCCTGCCTTGATCACGAAGTGCTCGTTCGCCTTGGCAAAATCGTTCAGCACCTTGGCGGTGGCGACCGGGTCGGACGAAATGCCGTAGACGAGCGGTCCGACCATCTTCTCGGCCAGCTTCTCGAACGGCGTGTCCTTCACGGCACGGCGCACCAGGGTGTTTTTCAGCACGCGCAGGTACACGCCTGACTTGCGCGCCTTGGCGCGCAAGTCAGTCATGACGCCCACTTCCAGACCACGGTACTCAGCGACGATGATCGCCTGCGCCTTTGCCACCTGCGCGGACACTTCGGCGACTACCGCCTTCTTCTGCTCAAGATTGAGACCCAAGGTCTACCTCCAATCAAATGCAAAGTTCAGAACACGGAGCGCAGATCGGATTCGTTCTGCGCGCCGCACTCTTCCTTCTGCGTTACGGTTACGGCGACCTTACATTCAGGAAATGTCCTGTATTGGGGCGCGCCATCTGCGTTGGGCATTGCGGGTGACGGGCAACGAGTGATGAGTGATAAGTCCATCGCGCATCCTTCCAACACCAGCTACCGATTAAGTTTTCGGGCAATTCGCAATGCCGGATTTCGGTCTCCCGTTGCCCGCCACTGATCACCCTCGAACCCCAACGGTCTTTGATAACCCGCCACGGCGATGCCCTGCCGCAGCGGCCCAAAGTCCTTGCGGTTGCGCCCAAGGCGCAACCCGATAATTCCCTACCCGTTCACGCTCGCGACATCCACGCGGATGCCCGGGCCCATGGTGCTCGACACCGACAGCTTCTGCAGATAAATCCCCTTGCTGCTGGCGGGCTTGGCCTTGTTCAGCGCTTCGACCAGCGCTTTCAGGTTTTCGCACAGCGCCTCGGGCGCAAAAGAAGCCAGGCCGATCGTGCATTGCACGATGCCCGCCTTGTCGGCGCGGTATTGCACCTGGCCGGCCTTGGCGTTTTTCACGGCGGTCGCCACGTCCGGCGTCACCGTGCCCACTTTCGGGTTCGGCATCAGGCCGCGCGGCCCCAGGATCTGGCCCAGCTGGCCGACGATGCGCATGGTGTCGGGGCTGGCGATGATCACGTCGAAATCCATCTTGCCGGCCTTGATCTGCTCGGCCAGGTCTTCCATGCCGACGATGTCGGCACCGGCAGCCTTGGCCGCGGCGACCTTGTCGCCCTGGGCGAACACCGCCACGCGCACTTTCTTGCCGGTGCCCGCAGGCAGAACGACCGAGCCGCGCACGGTCTGGTCCGATTTCTTGGCGTCGATGCCGAGATTGACGGCAACATCCACCGACTCGTCGAATTTCGCGGTGGCCGCCTGCTTCAGCAGTTTCATCGCGTCCAGGGCGGGATAGGCCTTGTCGCGCTCGACCAGATTGGCATAGGCCTTCTGGCGTTTGGAAAGCTTCACGGCTACCTGGTTCATTTCACGCCCTCCACGATGACGCCCATGGAACGCGCGCTGCCGGCGATGGTGCGCACGGCAGCATCCAGATCCGACGCGGTAAGGTCAGGCATCTTGGCCTTGGCGATCTCCTCGGCCTGGGCGCGTGTCAGCTTGCCCACCTTGTCGGTGTGCGGAATCTTGCTGCCCTTGTCGATGCCGGCCGCCTTCATGATCAGCACGCTCGCGGGCGGGGTCTTGATGATGAAAGTGAAGCTCTTGTCCGCAAACGCGGTGATGACCACCGGCAGCGGGAGACCCGGCTCCACCTTTTGCGTCTGGGCGTTGAACGCCTTGCAGAACTCCATGATGTTCAGGCCGCGCTGGCCCAACGCCGGCCCGATGGGGGGGCTGGGGTTGGCTTTGCCTGCAGGAACCTGCAGCTTGATGAAGCCGACTATCTTCTTTGCCATATGTCACTCCTCGTGGGTCCAAGCGGGCTTGCGCCCTCCCCGGTTAACAATCAACACCTGAACTACTCCGGTTTACCTCAGCGCCTCTGCGGCAAAACGAATTTACGCCTTCTCCACTTGCCCGAACTCCAACTCGACCGGCGTCGCACGGCCGAAGATCGTCACCGACACGCGCAACTTCGACTTGTCGTAGTTGACGTCTTCCACCATGCCGTGGAAATCGGTGAACGGGCCTTCCTTGACGCGCACCCCTTCGCCCACTTCGAACAGCACTTTGGGCTTGGGTTTCTCCACGCCTTCCTGCATCTGGTGCATGATGTTGGCGACCTCCTTGACCGAGATCGGGGTCGGCTTGCTCGCCGTGCCGCCGACGAAGCCGGTGACCTTGTTGGTGCTCTTCACCAGGTGCCAGGTGTCGTCGTTCATTTCCATTTCCACCAGCACATAGCCGGGGAAAAATTTGCGCTCGGAAATGTTCTTCTGGCCGCCCTTCATCTCGACCACCTCTTCGGTGGGGACCATGATCTTGCCGAATTTGTCCTGCATGCCGGCGCGCCGGATGCGGTCCTCGAGCGCGCGCTGCACCGACTTCTCGAAGCCGGAATAAGCGTGAACCACGTACCAGCGCTTGCTCATAGTTTCTTCCAACCCAGTATCAAGTCGTACAACAGGTATTCCAGCGTCTTATCGCTCACCCACAGGAACACCGCCATGACGAGGACAAAAGCGAACACGATTCCGGCGGTCTGCAGCGACTCCTTGCGGGTCGGCCACACGACCTTCTTCACCTCGGTCACCGCGTCCCGGGAAAACACCAGGAACTGCTGCCCCGGCGCGGTGAACCAAGCGACCGCAATACCGGCGGCCGCGCCGGCCACAATGGCGGCGAGGCGCACAATCGCCGCGCTGTCGCTAAGGTAATAAAACCCGGCCACGCCCGCAGCAAGCAGCAGCGCAGCCAGTACCAGCTTGATTTTGTCAGCCATCAATCCGTCTCGGCTCCGTGCGAGGCACATCCGGAGCGCTGTTAAAAGTGGCAGGCCAAGAGGGCCTCGAACCCCCAACCTTCGGTTTTGGAGACCGACGCTCTGCCAATTGAGCTATTGGCCTATACAAATTCGTAAAGTGCAAACCGTGAATCACGGTGGAGTGAGTGTGTTAAGCCCCACCTCCCCGCGCTTCACGCCTTATTCGAATATCTTCGCCACGACGCCTGCGCCGACGGTGCGTCCGCCCTCGCGGATGGCAAAGCGCAGCCCCTGCTCCATCGCGATCGGCGCAATCAGCGTCACCACCATCTTCACGTTGTCCCCAGGCATCACCATCTCCGTGCCCGCCGGCAACTCGCAGCTCCCAGTCACGTCCGTCGTGCGGAAGTAAAACTGCGGCCGGTAGCCCGGGAAAAACGGCGTATGCCGCCCGCCCTCGTCCTTGGACAGGACGTACACCTCGCACTCGAACTTGGTGTGCGGGTTGATGCTCCCAGGCTTCGCCAGCACCTGCCCGCGCTCCACCTCCTCGCGCTTGGTGCCGCGCAGCAGCACCCCAATGTTGTCCCCCGCCTGCCCCTGGTCCAAGAGCTTCCTGAACATCTCCACGCCCGTGCACACCGTCTTCAGCGTCGGCTTCAGACCCACGATCTCAATCTCTTCACCCACCTTCACCACCCCGCGCTCCACCCGCCCAGTGACCACCGTGCCACGCCCGGAGATCGAGAACACGTCCTCCACCGGCATCAGAAACGGCCCGTCAATGGCGCGCTTCGGGAGCGGAATGTAGGTGTCCAGCGCCTCGGCCAGCTTGTAGATCGAGCCCTCGCCCATGTCGCTCTTGTCGCCTTCGAGCGCCTTCAGCGCCGAGCCGATGATGATCGGGGTCTTGTCGCCCGGAAACTCGTACTTGGAGAGCAGTTCGCGCACCTCCATCTCCACCAACTCCAGCAGCTCCGCATCGTCCACCAGGTCAGCTTTATTCATATAAACAATGATGTAGGGCACACCCACCTGCCGCGCCAGCAGAATGTGCTCGCGCGTCTGCGGCATCGGGCCGTCGGCCGCAGACACCACCAGAATCGCCCCGTCCATCTGCGCCGCACCCGT
>DAIRFM010000344.1:0-2252 GCA_036795025.1 Burkholderiales bacterium
GGCAGCTCCTCGGTGAACAGTTCCACCAGCAGATTCGCGTTCATGCTGTCTCGCGCTCATTTAGTGCCGCCTTCAGCGCCGGAAGATCGATCCCCAGGCGCTCGAGCTGCTCCGGCGGGCACATCGGGAAATCCTGGCGCAGGCGGGAATCGAAATACGACTGCGACACGCTGCGCGCCAGGTTGCGGATGCGGCCGATGTAGGCGGCGCGCTCGGTGACCGAGATCGCGCCGCGCGCATCGAGCAGGTTGAAGGTATGCGCCGCCTTGAGCACCATTTCGTAACCGGGCAGCGCAAGCTGTGCCTGTATCAGTCGCTTTGCCTCGGCCTCGTAATCGGCGAAATGCCGGAACAGCATCTCGGCATTGGACTGCTCGAAGTTGTAGGTCGATTGCTCGACCTCGTTCTGGTGGTAGACGTCGCGGTAAGTCACTCCCGGCGTCCATACCAGGTCGAACACGTTCTTCACGTCCTGCAGGTACATGGCGAGGCGTTCGATGCCGTAGGTGATTTCCCCCGTGATCGGCTTGCAGTTGATCCCTCCGACCTGCTGGAAGTAGGTGAACTGCGTCACTTCCATGCCGTTCAGCCACACTTCCCAGCCCAGACCCCAGGCCCCCAGCGTCGGATTCTCCCAGTCATCCTCGACGAGGCGGATGTCGTGCGCCTTGGGATCGATGCCCAATGCCTCGAGAGAGCCGATGTAGAGTTCGAGAATGTCCGGCGGCGAGGGCTTGAGCACCACCTGGTACTGATAGTAGTGCTGCAGGCGGTTGGGATTGTCGCCGTAGCGGCCGTCCTTGGGGCGGCGCGAGGGCTGGACGTAGGCGGCGCGCCAGGGCTCGGGGCCAAGCGCGCGCAGGAACGTGGCGGTGTGCGAAGTGCCGGCGCCGACTTCCATGTCGTAGGGCTGCAATAGCGCGCAGCCCTGCCGGTCCCAATAGGACTGCAGCCTGAGGATAAGTTCCTGGAAGGTGGGCACGGGTCTCGGACGCTGGGAAAGCCGCAATTTTACAGGCTTTTCGCACCCCGAGAAACCGAAAACAAGGTTGCGATCCCGGCTGCGGCGAAATCGTGAGCGACCGCAGTCAAACCGTGAATTTCACGACCCGATTGCGGCCCTGCTCCTTGGCCAGGTACATGGCACGATCGGCGCGACCCTGGATGGCGTCGATGCTGCGTCCGTCCTCGGGGTAGCTCGCGAGGCCGATGCTGACGCTGGTCTCGATCCGCGTGCCCTCGAACTCCAGCGGGGTGGCGGCCACCGCTTTGAGAATCCGCTCCGCGACCTCGAGCGCCCGGGCAGCCGCGGTATCCGGCAACAGCGCGACGAATTCGTCCCCGCCATAGCGCGCCAGCACGTCGGTGTGGCGCAACTCGGTCTCGATGCACTTCGCCACCAGTTTCAGCAGATGGTTCCCGGCTTCGTGGCCGTGAAGGTCGTTGACCGCCTTGAGATTGTCCGAGTCGATCATCAGCAGACTGGCGGGACGGTTGTAGCGCACCGCCTGGCCGAACAACCGGCCGACGACGATGGTGAAGCCGCGCATGTTATACAGGCCGGTGAGATCATCGGTTTCCGACAGCAGCCGGGCGCGGTTCAGGCCGTAACGGATGTCGGCGGAAAACATGGTGGTGATATAGGCGACGAGGAGCATCGGCGCAAGCTGCGCCACCAGGCCGCCGGCATAGGCGAGCGAAAACAGTTCGCCGGAGGGGGAGTTTCCCCCGAGCAGCGCGAAGCAGGCTGCGATCAGCGCCATTTCCAGCATCGTGGTTAGCTTGCCCAGCGCGAGTGCGCTGGTGATGATGACGAGCAGGTAGGCGTTGACCAGAGGGCTCGCGAGTTTTCCCGTGTACCATAGCACCCAGGTGATAAACAGCAGCATCACAAAGGTTTCGATGGCAAGTTTCCAGCGCGATTCGGCCTTGTAGAAATTGGCGTAGCGAAAGCCCAAGACGAACGCGGCGTAGAAGAACAGCCCGGCGGAAATCGCCGCCTGGTCCTCGGCCGCGGGCCCATCGAACACCTGGTACAGCAGCACCAGGATCAGAAGCAACCACTCGATTTCGGCGACGGTGCGTGAAATTCCCCGCAGCTCCTCCTGCTCGATGCTCAGTATTTCAGCGGGCTTTGAGTACACACACTTCCTTTTCTCGCGAGCAGACCGCGTCTGCGATTATTGCGCTGACATGATCATTATACCGTGACCGGCTATCGGTTCCGGGCCGGGACATGCGGCTCACACTCC
>DAIRFM010000095.1:0-1701 GCA_036795025.1 Burkholderiales bacterium
CCTTTCCCGGCTACCGCGCGACGCTGGCGCGCGCGGCCGGACATCTGGCCGAGGCGAGCCTGGTCCTGGATGAACTGGCCGAAGCCGATGCGAAGATCGCCGTCAGGGGAAACAGACTGGCCGTTGCCGAGTTGCAACGCCTCGGCGTCGCTCGCGCAAAGAATCTGTTGCGCTGGCTGCTGCTGCAACAAGGCCAGGCAGCGCCCGAGGCGGATCGTCTGCAGGAAGGCCTGCGCCAGCTATTCGAGGCAGGCGATGACGCCGCCGTGCGCGTCGTGCTCGGTGCATGCGAGCTGCGCCGCTATGCCGGACAGGCCTATCTGCTGCCGGCGCTGCCGGACGCACCCGCGGGGTTTCGGCGCGACTGGGACGGCAGGCATGTGTGGTCACTGCCCGAATTGGGTGGCGCTTTGCATTTCGCGCGCAGGCAAGGCGCCGGCCTGGCTTGCGCGCGTATTCGCGAACAGGGCTTGAGCCTAAGGCTGAGGCAAGGGGGTGAGAAATTGCGCCTGCAGGTCCATGGCTCGACGCGCAGCCTGAAAAACCTGCTGCAGGAGGCGCGCCTGCCGCCGTGGGAGCGCGAGCGCCTGCCCCTGATCTATTGCGCCGATACATTGGTAACGGTGCCGGGGCTAGGCGTGGCGAGCGGCTGGCAGGCCGGGTCCAATGAGGTCGGCTGGCTCATCACCTGGCGAGCGCAAGCTCAGGCGATATCTTCGCCTGGCGCCACAGAGTAGGCGCCCGCCGCAGCCGAAGTGCAGTTCTGGCAGGCGACATAAAGTAAAATCCCTGATAAAATATAACGTTAAGCTTTTCCCGACCTGAATTTTGGAGATTTGCATGGCTTTGGAGCGCACCCTATCCATCATCAAGCCCGACGCGGTGGCCAAGAACGTCATCGGCAAGATTTATTCCCGCTTTGAAACCAATGGCTTGAAGATCATCGCTGCGCGCATGCTGCAATTGTCGCGCGCCGAGGCCGAGGGCTTTTATGCCGTGCATAAAGGCCGGCCCTTTTTCGAGGATCTGGTCAAGTTCATGATCTCCGGCCCGGTGATGGTGCAGGTGCTCGAGGGCGAGAGTGCGATCGCCAAGAACCGGGAACTGATGGGGGCGACCGACCCGAAAAAGGCGGACAAGGGCACCATCCGCGCCGACTTCGCCGACAGTATCGACGCCAACGCGGTGCACGGCTCCGATGCCGTGGACACGGCCAAGGTGGAAATCGCCTATTTCTTCCCGGCGTTGAACATCTACTCGCGCTGAATCTCAAATCGCCATGAACCCCAATCTCCTCGACCTTGATGCTGCGCAGCTCGTCAGCTTCTTTGCCGACATCGGCGAGAAGCCGTTTCGCGCCAAGCAGCTGCTGCGCTGGATGCACCAGTTCGGGGAGGCGGATTTTTCGAAGATGAGCGATCTGGCCAAGCCGCTGCGGGAAAAGCTCGGCGCGAGCGCCGTGATCGAGGCGCCGCCGGTCGTCTCCGACGTCACAGCGGCCGACGGCACGCGCAAATGGCTGATCGACGTCGGCAATCGCAACGCGGTGGAAACGGTGTTCATTCCGGAGACCAATCGAGGCACGTTGTGCGTGTCGTCGCAGGCGGGCTGCGCCCTGGATTGCAAATTCTGTTCCACCGGCAAGCAGGGCTTCAACCGCAACCTCAGCACGGCCGAGATCATCGGCCAGCTCTGGATTGC
>DAIRFM010000095.1:1801-6410 GCA_036795025.1 Burkholderiales bacterium
TCAGCAACGTCGTCATGATGGGCATGGGCGAGCCGCTGGCGAATTTCGACAACGTGGTAACGGCCATGCGCCTGATGCTCGACGACAACGCCTACGGCCTGTCGCGCCGGCGGGTGACGCTGTCCACCTCGGGCATCGTGCCTGCGATCGACCGCCTGCGCGACACCTGCCCGGTGGCGCTGGCGGTATCGCTGCACGCGCCCAACGACGCGCTGCGCGACGCGCTGGTGCCGATCAACAGGAAATATCCGCTCGCCGAGCTGCTTGCCGCGTGCCGGCGCTATCTGGACCGCGCGCCGCGCGATTTTCTAACCTTCGAGTACGTCATGCTGGAGGGCGTCAACGACGGCGCGGAACACGCGCAGCAACTGATCGCCCTGGTGCGCGAAGTGCCATGCAAATTGAACCTGATTCCGTTCAACCCCTTCCCCAATTCCGGTTTCAAGCGCTCGTCGCGCGACGCCATCCGCCGCTTTGCCGAGATCCTGATCTCTGCCGGACTGGTAGTAACCACGCGCAGGACGCGTGGAGACGATATCGACGCAGCTTGCGGCCAACTCGCGGGCAAGGTGGAAGACAGGACCCGGCGCACGCGCCGCGTGGTGGAGATACAGTCATGCTGAGACCGACCGTTGCTGTTGCGCTGTTGATTGCCTGCGGCGCGCTCGCGGGCTGCGCGCAGGCCCCGCCGTCTTCCGCGACTCAGGCGAATACGGTGGAAACCGGCACCCTGACCGGAGCGGTCGGCGATCCGCGCAACCGCGCGCGCATCCACACTGAGCTGGCTTCGGCTTATTTCGAACGCGGCAGCATGGGCGTCGCGCTGGAGGAATTGCGCACCGCGATCGCGGCCGATCCGAGTTACGCCACGGCGTACAGCGTGCTCGGCCTGGTGCACATGGAGTTGCGCGAGAACGACGTCGCGCAGCAGCATTTCGAGCGCGCGCTGAGCCTCTCCCCGAACGATCCGGACATCAACAACAACTACGGCTGGTTTCTGTGCCAGACCGGGCGCGAGCAGCAGTCCATTGCCTATTTCCTCGCGGCGCTGAAGAACCCGCTGTACAACACGCCGGCGCGCTCGTACGTCAACGCCGGGCTGTGCTCTCTGAAGAACAACGAGCGCGATGCCATCGACTACTTCGAGCGCGCGCTGCGCAGCGCGCCCGACAATCTCCAGGCCTTGCTCAACCTGGCATCGGTCCGGTACAAACGCGGGCAGCTGGAGGCTGCGCGCGGCTTGATCGGGCGCTTCAACAAGCTGGTCGAACCGACGGTCGAATCGCTGTGGCTGGCGCTGCGCATAGAGCGCAAATTGGGCGACCGGTCGGCCGAAAATGCGCTGGCCGCGCAGTTGCGGCGGCGCTTCGCCGGCTCCCAGGAATACCGGGACCTGCTCCAGGGCAAGTTTGAATGAGCGAAGTGGAACCAGCGGCCGAGCAATCCAGTCCGGGGCGGACGCTGGCGGCTGCCCGCGCCGAACTCAAGCTCAGCCTCGCCGACGTATCGCAGCAGATAAAGTACGGGGTCAAGCAGATCGCGGCCATCGAGGCCGACGACTATGCCAAATTGCCCGGCACGACTTTCGTGCGCGGCATGATCCGCAGCTACGCCAAGCTGGTGCAACTCGACCCCCAACCCCTGCTCGTCGAACTGGGCCGGCGCGATCTCCCGGCTGCGGTCACGGTCGATCTGCGCACCAGCGGGCAGGAGCCATTTATCGAAGGCGGCAAGAAATCGAACCGAATCTATGTTCTTCTGTCTATGGCAGCGCTGCTCGCGGTGGCGGTCGTGGCCTATGAGTGGTACGTCAGTCCGCCGTCGATGGGCGAGGTGGTGACGATCGCCCCTAAAGTGCCGAAGAGCGAGGTGGCCCAGGCGCCGCCGGCGCAGGCGAGCGCAACGGAGCAGCCGGGCGGGACGGACACGCAGACGGTCGAGCCGCAGAGCCAGGCGACGCCGGTGCCGGCCCCCGCGGTCAGCAGCAAGCCTGGCGGGTCAAAACGCATCCAGCTCGAATTCGACCAACTGTCCTGGGTCGAAATCAAGCAGGCCAACGGCAAGATCCTGCTGTCCCAACTCAACCCGGCCGGCAGCAAACAGTCGATCGAAGGCGCACCGCCGTTCGAAGTGGTGATCGGCAACGCCGCCAATGTGCGGCTGAAGTACAACGACGCGCCGGTCGATTTGCGGCCTTATTTCAAGGTCGACGTCGCGCGCCTGACGCTCGAGTAGCCCCGATGTCCGGCACAGTACGCAAGACCACGCGCCAGGTGCGCATCGGAGACGTCGTCGTCGGCGGCGGCGCCCCCATCGTGGTGCAGTCCATGACCAACACCGATACCGCGGACGCCGGCGCCACGGTAGAGCAGGTCTGCGATCTGGCGCGCGCAGGTTCCGAATTGGTGCGGATCACCGTCAACACGGCCGAGGCCGCGGCGCAGGTCGCCCGTATCCGCGAGGAACTCGCGCGCCGGGACTGCGCGGTGCCGCTGGTGGGGGATTTCCATTTCAACGGGCATCGCCTGCTCAGCCAGTATCCCGAGTGTGCCGAGGCGCTCGCCAAATACCGCATCAATCCCGGCAACGTCGGCAAAGGATCGAAGCGCGACGAGCAGTTTGCGACCATGATCGAAATGGCCTGCAAATACGGCAAGCCGGTGCGTATCGGCGTGAACTGGGGCAGCCTGGATCAGGAACTGCTGGCGCGCCTGATGGATGAGAACGGCGCTCGGGCGCAACCGCTGGCGGCCGATGCGGTGATGCGCGAGGCGCTGATCGTGTCGGCCCTGGAGTCGGCTGCGCAGGCGGAAAAATGGGGCCTCTCGGCGGACCGGATCGTCCTGTCGTGCAAGGTGAGCGGCGTGCAAGACCTGATCTCGGTCTATCGCGAGCTCGCGGCGCGCTGCGATTATCCGCTGCACCTCGGGCTCACCGAGGCCGGCATGGGTTCCAAAGGCATCGTCGCCTCGACCGCGGCGCTGTCGGTGCTGCTGCAAGAAGGCATAGGCGACACCATCCGCATTTCGCTCACGCCCGAGCCGGGCGGCGACCGTACGCGCGAAGTCGTGGTGGCGCAGGAAATCCTGCAGACCATGGGCTTGAGGTCGTTTGCGCCGCTGGTCATCAGTTGTCCCGGCTGCGGCCGTACCACCAGCACCTATTTCCAGGAACTCGCCGCGAACATCCAGGCGTACCTGCGCAGCCAGATGCCGCTGTGGCGCGAGCAATACCCGGGCGTGGAAGACATGCACGTGGCAGTGATGGGATGCGTGGTGAATGGCCCGGGCGAATCCAAGCACTCCAACATCGGCATCAGCCTGCCGGGTTCGGGCGAACGGCCGGTGGCCCCGGTATTCGTGGACGGGGAAAAGACCGTGACGCTCAAGGGCGAGACCATCGCCCTCGATTTCCAGAAAATCGTCGACGATTACGTGCGCAGCCATTATGGGGCGGGCGGCACGCCCGGCGCTGCGGCCGCAACGAAAAAATCAAAAACATTTCCGATAAAGGCGGCGGTCTAAGTCCGACCCATTCCGAGCGCAACGATGAGCCATACGATACAAGCCGTCCGCGGGATGAACGACATCCTGCCGGACGAGGCGGTACTTTGGGAGGAGCTGGAGGAGACGCTGCGCTCGTGGCTCCAGAGCTACGGCTACCGCAACCTGCGCACGCCGCTGCTCGAGCCCACGGCGCTGTTTCGCCGCGCCATCGGCGAAGCCACCGACATCGTCGAGAAGGAGATGTACAGCTTCGTCGACGAGCTGAACGGGGAGGCGCTGACGCTGCGGCCGGAAGCCACGGCTTCGACGGTGCGTGCGGCGATCCAGCACAATCTGCTCTACGGCAGTCCGCAGCGGCTGTATTACCTCGGACCCATGTACCGGCACGAGCGCCCGCAGAAGGGCCGCTACCGCCAGTTCCACCAGGTCGGCGCGGAAGCCTTGGGTTACGCCGGGCCGGATGTGGATGCCGAACTGCTGCTGATGTGCGCGCGGCTGTGGGACGACCTCGGGCTGGACGACATCAAGCTGCAGCTCAACTCCATCGGCAGCCCGGAGGAGCGCTTGCGCCACCGCTCCGAGCTGGTGCAGTATCTCCAGGCGCACGAGGATGCGCTCGACGCGGACGCCAAGCGACGCCTGCATACCAATCCCCTGCGCGTGCTCGACAGCAAGAACCCGCTGATGCAGCCGTTGATCGAGGCGGCGCCGCGTCTGCTCGATCATCTGGGCGAGGCCTCGCTGGCGCATTTCGAAGGGGTGCAGCAGGTATTGAAGGACGTCGGCATCCCTTACAGCATCAACCCGCGCATGGTGCGCGGTCTGGACTACTACAATCTCACCGTGTTCGAGTGGGTGACCGACCGCCTGGGCGCCCAGGGCACGGTGTGCGGCGGTGGGCGCTACGACGGTCTGTTCGAGCAAATCGGCGGCAAGCCCGCGCCGGCCTGCGGTTTTGCCATGGGGCTGGAGCGCCTGTTGGCGCTGATGCAGGAGGCGCGCGCGCTGGAACCTGCAGCCCAATGCGAGGTCTATGTCCTGCACCAGGGCAGCGCTGCCGGCCGCATGGCCTTCGGCGTGGCCGAGGAACTGCGCAACCATGG
>DAIRFM010000345.1:0-2250 GCA_036795025.1 Burkholderiales bacterium
CCCGGCTGGGTCGGCTATGCCGGCAACAAGATGTATTACGCGCAAAATCTGCAGAGCCAGATGATCGTGGCGCAGCGCATCGACACGGCCCTGCATGTCGGCACCCATTTCGACGGCGCCATGCACGCGACCGATAACCGTAACGGCGATATGGCGCATCTGCCGCTCGATTACCTGGTGAACCGCGGAGTCATTGTCGATATCTCCAAGCACATGAAGGACTGGGCGGTGATCACGCCGGAAATCATCGAGTCGGCCGGCGCCGATATCCGCGAAGGCGATATCCTCATCCTGCACACCGGCTGGCACCGCCATTACGAAGGTCAGCCGCAGCAGGATCTGGTGAAGTACTTCTGCTATCACCCGGGCCCCAATCTCGACACGCTGCACTGGATGTTGCAGCGGAAGATCAAATGGTGGGGCATGGACACCGGGTCCTGCGACCACGCCATGAACACCTCGATCCGCAATATGCGGCCCGATCTGACCGCGCAATTCACCAAGCAGCACGGCAAGACGCCGGGAGAGTTTTTCGGCACGTTCGAGTTCACCCACAAGAAATCCGGCCGCCGCGTCACCCAGGACGTGTTCCCGTTTCATAGCTGGGCGTTCCAGGAGGGCCTGCTGCACGCGGAAAATCTCGGCGGCGACATCGATCTGGTGCTGGGAAAGCGCTGCCTGATCGGCGCCTTCCCCTGGCGCTACGAGGGCCTGGAAGGCTGCCCGTGCCGCATCGTCTGCTTCCTCGACACCGACATGTCGGTCGAAGCGGTCGGCGACGCTGCGAAAGCGATTATGCGGAGCTGATGGCATGCCGCATATCGCTGCGCGAGATGGCACTCGGTTGTACTACGAAGAGGCCGGCCATGGCACACCAGTGGTCTTCGTGCATGAATATGCCGGCGACTACCGCAGTTGGGAGGCGCAGATGCGATACTTCTCGCGCGCGCATCGCTGCGTCAGCTACAGCCAGCGCGGCTATCCGCCCTCCGACGTGCCGGAACAGCCGGCCCACTACGGTCAGGACATCGCGCGCGACGACGTCTTGGCGCTGATGGACGCGCTCGCAATCGACAGAGCGCATGTGGTCGGGCACTCGATGGGCGCCTACACCGCCTTGCATGTCGGCATGCACGCGCCGGCACGTTGCCTATCGGTGGTCGCCGCCGGCTGCGGTTGGGGCTCGACTCCGGATGCGAAACAGCGCGAAGCGATGAAATCGCTTGCCGCCGAGACCGGCAAGATGTTCGCCGAGGAGGGTATCGCGGCGGCTTCAGCGAAATATGCCGACGCGCCGATGCGACAGGCGCTGAAAAACAAGGATCCGCGCGGCTATGCGGAATTCGCCCGAATGCTGGCGGAACATTCCGCGCTCGGCCATGCGCAGACCATGTTCAATCTCCAGCTCAAGCGTTCGACGCTGTGGGAGATGGAGGACGGCCTCAAACGCTTCGCGGTGCCGCTTTTGGTGATCGTCGGCGACGAGGACGAGCCTTGCATCGACGGCAGCGTGTTCCTCAAGCGCACGGTGCCGACCGCCGGCCTGCTGATGATTCCACGCTCGGGCCACAACGTTCAATCGGAAGAGCCGGCCGCGTTCAACGCCGCGCTCGCCGATCTGTTTGCCGCGGCCGAAGCCGGGCGCTGGCTGGCGCACAAAAAATTTTAGAGGGAGCACTGCGATGGACCTCAAGCTCAAGGGCAAGACCGCGCTGGTCACCGGCGGCAGCGAAGGCATCGGCAAGGGCATCGCGCTGGCGCTGGCCAAAGAAGGCGTCGACGTCGCCATCTGCGCGCGCCGCAAGGAGCCGCTGGAAGCCGCTGCCAAGGAAATTGCCAAGGCGACCGGCCGCAAGATCGTCGCCATCCCCGCCGATCTGCGGAAGGATGCCGACGCCAGGAATTTCATCGAGCAGGGCGTCAAGGCGCTCGGCCGCGTCGACATCATGGTCAACAATGCCGGCTCGGCGGCCGGCGGCGTGATCGAGCATCTGACCGAGGACGACTGGGAGAAGGGGCTGCAGCTCAAATTTATGGGTTACGTGCGCTGCCTGCGTTACGTGCTTCCCATCATGGTCAAGCAGGGCGGCGGCCGCGTGGTGAACCTGATCGGCAATGACGGCGTGAAGCCGTCCTACTGGGAAATCTGCCCGGGCGCGGCCAATGCGGCGGGGCAGAACCTCACAATGTCGCTCGCCGGACAATACGGCCGCGACAATATCAGCTTCGTCGCGGTCAATCCCGGGCCGG
>DAIRFM010000346.1:0-2240 GCA_036795025.1 Burkholderiales bacterium
CGCCTCGCACGGCGCCGGGCAGACGCGGCCGGTGAATTCCGGGAAATTGTTGGTCGAATGCAAGGTCTCCAGCGCTTCGCGCCAGTTCTGCCTGTAGACCAGGTCATTCCAGTCGGGAATGATGTTGTTGACCGGGCAGCCGCTCATGCAGAAGGGGGTGCCGCAGTCCATGCAACGCGCTCCCTGCACCGCCGCCTCCTGATCGGCGAGGTGCCGGATGAACTCGTGGTAATGCTTCTTGCGCGCCTCGGGGGCTTCGCTCGCCTCCCGCAGCCGCTGGAACTCCATGAAACCGGTTATCTTGCCCATTTACGTTAATCCAAAGTCCAAATACGTTTTAGTGGCAGCTCTAGCAAACCCAATTCTGTCATTCCGAGTCCCCCTCCGGGGATAAACTTCGCGAGGAATCTGCTTTTCATCGGGCGCAAGAAGCAGATTCTTCGGACCTGCGCCCCGGAGGAAGTCCCCATAGGGGACGGCCTCAGAATGACAATTTTTAGAGGTCCTCTTAATGCCTTTTCCGTTCAGGCCGCCAGCTTGCCGCCCTTGGCGGCGATCTCGCCGAGCGCGCGCCGGTACTCGTGCGGGAATATCTTGACGAACTTGCTCCGGTATTGCGCCCAGCCATCGAGCACTTTTTTCGCCTGCGCGCTGCCGGTGTATCTGGCATGGCTCTCCACCAGACGCTTGAGCAAGGCTTCGTCGGCCTGTCCAAGATGCCAGATGCCGCGCGCGAGCTTGCCCTCCTGCTCCGCTTCGGCGAGCACCGGCTCGATCTGCACCATGGCCGTGTTGCAGCGCTGGGCGAAGGTCCCGTCCTGGTCGAACACATAGGCAATGCCGCCGGACATGCCGGCGGCGAAATTGCGCCCGGTCATCCCCAGCACCACCACCGTGCCGCCGGTCATGTACTCGCAGCCGTGGTCGCCCGTGCCCTCGACCACCGTGCTCGCGCCCGAGTTGCGCACTGCGAAGCGCTCGCCGGCGACGCCGCGGAAATAGGCCTCGCCCGCAATCGCGCCATACAACACCGTGTTGCCGATGATGATGTTCTGCGTCGGCTCGCCGCGAAACTTGGCCGAGGGCTGGACCACGATGCGCCCGCCCGATAGCCCTTTGCCGCAATAATCGTTGGTGTCGCCGATCAGGTCGAGCGTGATTCCCTTGGCCAGGAACGCGCCGAAGCTCTGTCCGGCACTGCCGGCAAACTTGATCTGTATCGTGTCGTCGGGCAAGCCGGCATGGCCATAGCGCCGCGCGACTTCCCACGACAACATGGTGCCGACGGTGCGGTTGATGTTGCGTATCGGCATGTCTATCGAGACTTTCTTGCCGTGCTCCAGCGCGGGCTTGGCAATTTCGATCAGGCGGTGGTCGAGCGCGCGCGCAAGACCGTGGTCCTGCTCCTCGCACTTGCGCCGCGCCACTTCCGCCCCGACCTGCGGCTGGTAGAAAATGCGCGAGAAGTCCAGCCCCTTTGCCTTCCAGTGCTCGATGCCTTTTTTCATCTCGAGCAGATCGGAACGGCCGATCAACTCGTTCATGCTGCGCACGCCGAGCCTGGCCATGATTTCGCGCGCCTCTTCGGCGACGAAGAAAAAGAAGTTGACCACGTGCTCGGGTTTGCCCTGGAATTTGCGGCGCAGCACCGGATCCTGCGTGGCCACGCCCACCGGACAGGTGTTGAGGTGGCACTTGCGCATCATGATGCAGCCCTGGACCACCAGCGGCGCGGTGGCGAAACCGAATTCATCGGCGCCAAGCATGGCGCCGATGACCACGTCGCGGCCGGTCTTCATCTGACCGTCGACCTGCACCGCGATTCGGCCGCGCAACCGATTCAACACCAGCGTTTGCTGCGTTTCGGCAAGGCCCAGCTCCCACGGCGTGCCGGCCTGCTTGATCGAGGACCAGGGCGACGCGCCCGTGCCGCCGTCGTAGCCGGAAATGGTGACGTGGTCGGACTTCGCCTTGGCCACGCCCGCGGCCACCGTGCCGACGCCGGTCTCGGACACGAGCTTGACGCTGATCGAAGCCTTCGGATTGGCGTTCTTCAGGTCGTGGATCAGCTGCGCCAGATCCTCGATCGAGTAGATATCGTGATGCGGCGCCGGCGAGATCAGTCCCACCCCCGGCACGGCGAAACGCAGTTGCGCGATGTACTCGGATACCTTGTGACCGGGCAACTGGCCGCCTTCGCCGGGCTTCGCGCCCTGCGCCATCTTGATCTGGATCTGGTC
>DAIRFM010000347.1:0-2238 GCA_036795025.1 Burkholderiales bacterium
GGAGTGGTAGTTCAGTTGGTTAGAATGCTGCCCTGTCACGGCAGAGGTCGCGGGTTCGAGTCCCGTCCACTCCGCCAACAATCCAAGGCGAACCCAGACAGGGGTTCGCCTTTTTATTTGAGAGCTTAACTTCATGTTCGATCTAATCCATAATCACAAAAGGCTGGTGCAGTTGCTGCTGGCGCTGATGGTGCTTCCATTCGCATTCTGGGGCATTGACTCCTATCAACGCGGCGGGAGTGCGGCGCAGGATCTGGCCGAGGTCGCCGGGCAGAAGATCACGCTGCAGGAGTTCGCCCAGGCGCAGCGCGACCAGCAGGAGCGTCTGCGCTCGCTGCTCGGCCGTAACTTCGATGCGTCGCTGCTGGATACACCGGAACAACGCGCCGAGCTGCTCGACGGATTGATACAGCAGCGTTTGCTCGCCCTGAAGGCGGTCAAGAGCAACCTGGTCGTGACCGACGGGCAGTTGCGCGAAATGATCACCGGCCTGCCGGCGTTCCAGGAGAACGGCCAGTTCTCCAAGGCGCGCTACGATGCGTTGTTGCGCGCGCAGGGCATGAGCGACGTCGGGTTCGAGGCGCGCCTGCGCCGGGACGTGGAGCTGCAGCAGCTGAACGGCGCGGTGGCCGACTCGAGTCTGGTGGCGAAGGCGCAGGTCGCGCGCATGCTCGCGATTCAGGGGCAGCAACGGGAAGTCTCGGAGGTGTTGCTGCCGCGCGAGCAATTCGCCGGCGAGGTCAAGCTTGCGCCGGATGCGGTCAAGACCTATTACGACGGCCATCTGGCGGAGTTCCAGTTGCCGGAACAGGTGCGCGCCGAGTACGTCTTGCTCAGCGCCGATGCGCTGGCCGCACTGGAAACGGTGAGCGAGGCCGAGCTGCACACCTGGTACGATAGCAACGTGCGCGCCAAGTTCGAGGAGCGCGCTGCGGCAAAGAAGAAGGCCGAAGACCTGCTGGCGCAACTGCGCGCCGCGCCGGACAAGTTTGCCGCGCTGGCCAGGCAGTATTCCCAGGATCCTGGTTCCAAGGACAATGGCGGCGACCTCGGTTTCTTCGCCCGCGGCGCCATGGTCAAGCCGTTCGAGGAGGCGGCATTCAAGCTGAAGCAGGGGCAGATGAGCGGCATCGTCGAGACCGATTTCGGTTTCCACATCATCACGCTGACCGGGATCAAGCCGGCCAAGGACGGCGGGCCCGAGCAGCGCCAGGCAAGCCATATCCTGATCACTGCGCCGGCTGCGGCCAAGGATTTCCAGGCGATGCGCGCCGACATCGAAAAGGAACTGAAGAAGCAGCGCCTGGGCAAGAAATTCGCCGAGGCCGCGGAAGCCTTCACCAATCTTGCCTACGAGCAACCGGACAGCCTGCAACCGATCGTCGACAAGTTCAAGCTCAAGATCCAGCAGTCCGCATGGCTCACGCGCAGGGCCGACGCGGCGGCCGGCGTGCTCAACAACCAGAAGCTGCTCGATGCGCTGTTCGCTCCGGATTCGCTCAAGAGCAAGCACAACACCGAGGTGGTGGACGGCGGTCCCGACACGCTGCTGGTGGCGCGCGTGGTCGAGCACAAACCCGCGGCGGTGAGACCGCTGGATGAAGTCAAGGCCGAGATTACGAAACGGCTGATCGAGCAGGAAAGCATGGCATTGGCGAGCAAGCGCGGCGCGCTCAAATACGCCGAACTGCAGCAGGGCAAGGATGCGGGGCTGACTTGGGGTCCGGCCAAGACCATCGGCCGTGACGGCAAGCCGGCCGTGCATCCGGATGCGTTGAAGGCGATCTTCCGCACCGATACCGGCAAGCTGCCCGTGTACCTGGGGGTGGAACTGCGCGACCGCGGCTACGGCTTATACCGGATTTCGCGCGTCATCGACGCGCCGCCGGCGGACGAGGCGCGCGAGAAAAGCATGCAGGACCAGTTGGCGCGGCAGGCGGCGCAGCAGGACTACGCCGCCTATCTGGCCAGCCTCAGGGCCGGGACCAAGATCGAGATCAACCGGGCCAACCTGGAGAAAAAGGGTCCGTAGCGCGGAATAGCGAAGTGCCGCGACGCCTGATCACGCTTCCGCGGTGCCGAGCGCCGTGGTGTTGAAGCCGCCATCCACGTACGTCACTTCCCCGGTGATGCCGCTGGCGAGGTCGCTGCACAGGAATGCGGCGGCATTGCCGACTTCGTCGATGGTGACATTGCGCCGCAACGGCGCATGCTTGGCGTTGTAGGCGAGCAGCTTGC
>DAIRFM010000096.1:0-1085 GCA_036795025.1 Burkholderiales bacterium
GCCAGGCAGGAAAGAGAGGAAGGGCGCATCGGTGCGCGCGACCTTGAGATATTCGGGATCTTTCATCGCCGCTTCGACGGCATTCTGCAGGCGCAATAGGATGTCGGCCGGCAGGCTGGCCGGTGCGGCGAACCCGCGCACGCTGGACATTTCCACGTTGAAACCCTGCTCATAGGTGGTGGGCACGCTTTTGTACGGGGGCAGGGCCAGGCGCGTCTTGGCGAACTGAGCCAGTATCCTGAACGGTACGGCCTCCTTCTCCGGATCCGGAACCTCCGATGCGGAAATCAGCGCAAAATCGATGTGCCCGCCGGAGAGGGCAGTCTTCTGCTGCCCGGTACCGTTGAAGGGAATCGCGTTGAACTTGACTCCCGTCATTTTTTCGAGCTGCAGCAGGGCGAGATGGCCGTTGGTGCCCAGACCGTTATGTCCGACGGAGAGCGAACTGGGTTTGTCTTTGAGCGTGGCCACCACCTGCTTCAGATCCTGAAAGCCGCGGTCTTTTTTCGATACCATGATGGTGGTATCGACGACTACGCGGGCGACCAGGGCGATGCCGCTCAGGCTGTACTGGGTTTTGCGATAGGCCGGCACGAACAGGTAGCCTGGCATGTTGACCAGGCCGATCAGATAGCCGTCGGGTTTGGCTCGCTCGATCTGCGCGGTGGCAATTTCGCCGGATGCGCCGGGGCGATTGATGACCACCGGCGTCGGTGTCTTGTCTCCCAGATGTTTGCGAACGTAGGGCAGGATTGCCCGCGCCATCAGGTCGGTGGAGCCCCCGGGGGCATAGCCGACAATCACCTCGATCGACCGGTCCTCCGGCCAGACCGCCAGGGCCACTTGCGAGCAGCCCAGCATCGCTGCCGCGACAAGCGTGCAGAACGGCGTCTTGATCATTTCCTTCTCCCTGTTTTTCTGATCGTGGCCTAGTTTATCGCATCGCGGTGAACTTCGGCGGCTTGCCCAAACTGGCCTGCGCCACCGCCTTCCCGGCTTCCCTCTTCGTGGTTGCGAAAATTTCACATATGCTAAAATATTTTCATGAATGTGAAAACAGCCGGTCGCACGCTCGACCTGTTCGA
>DAIRFM010000096.1:1185-6364 GCA_036795025.1 Burkholderiales bacterium
GGCATCAAGGTCGCGGATTTCTCTGCGCTGATACCCGGACCTTTTGCAACGGCGATTCTGTCCGACCTCGGGGCCGACGTGATCAAGGTCGAACCCCCCGGGGGCGATTCGGGGAGAAGCCTGTTGCCGGCGGTGTTCCATGCGACCAACCGCAACAAACGCTCGATTGCGCTCGATCTGAAGCACCCGGATGCGAAACCCGTGATCGAGCGCCTTGCGCGCTGGGCCGATATCGTCATCGAATCCAATCGCCCGGGTGTGACGGCGCGCCTGGGGATCGATTACGCCAGCCTGTCCGCACTGAACCCGAGACTCATCTACTGCTCGCTTTCGGGTTTCGGCCAGAACGGTCCCTGGCGCAACAAGCCCGGGCACGATATCGGCTATGTCGGCGCGAGCGGCGGGCTTTCCTATCCCGGCTCCTGGCTCGGGAAGCCCGCACGTTCCAGCATTCCCATCGCCGACATGCAGGGCGGCAGCTTCGGTACCATTGCCATTCTGGCGGCGCTGCACGAGCGCGGCCGGACCGGCAAGGGCACCGAGCTCGACCTGAGCCTGTACGAAGCTGGCTTATTCTGCGCCGCGCTGCGCCACGGCATCGGCGAGCACACGGATCCGCGCGCCCATATCTGGCCGGTGAACGATCTGTTCGAAACCGCCGACGGCAGCGTTCTGATCTTGGGCATCGTCGAGCAGCATTTCTGGGAAAGTTTCCGCGCTGCGGTCGGGGACCTCGCGCCCGAGCTGGCGGACCCGAAGTTCGACACCGATCCCAGCCGGCGCAAGCATGGAGACGAGCTGTCGCGATTGCTGAAAAAACTGTTTCTGCAGAAAACCGCCAGGCAGTGGCATGACCTGCTCGAGCCGCAGGATGTTCCGATCGAGCTGCCGATGACGCCGGCCGAGGCGAGCCGCACCGAATATGCGCGGGCGCGCGAAGCCGTGGCCGAGGTGGACGGCGAGCGCCATGTCCTGTTCCCGCTCTGGGCCAACGGCCGCCGCGCCGGCGCACTCAGGCGCGGCACGCCCGCTCTCAATGCAGACGGCCGGGCGGTATTGCAGGAACTGGGATTTGCGCACGACGACATCGAGCGCATCCTGCGTTCGGCCGCAGCACGCGGCGCAGCCGGAGTACGCGGCGCAGCCGGAGTAAAAGGGTAGACATGGATTTCTCTTTGTCCGACGAGCAGCAGGCGATACGCGAGGCGATCGCCCGGATCTGCGCCCAATTCAGCGATGACTTCTGGCTCGCAAAAGACCGCGCGGCCGAATTCCCGCACGAACTGCATCAGGCCTTGGCGCGCGACGGCTGGCTCGGCATTGCCATGCCGGAGGAATTCGGCGGCGCGGGCCTGGGCATCACCGAAGCGGCGGTGATGCTGCAGGCGATCTCCGAGTCGGGCGCGGGCTTCTCCGGCGCTTCCGCCGTGCACATGAACATCTTCGGCCTCAATCCGGTGGTGGTGTTCGGCACCGAAGCGCAGAAGCGGCGCATGCTGCCGCCGCTCATCGCGGGCAAGGAGAAGGCCTGTTTCGCCGTGACCGAACCCAACACCGGCCTCAACACCACCCGGCTCAAGACCCGCGCGGTGCGCGAAGGCGAGCGCTACATTCTGTCCGGGCAGAAAGTGTGGATTTCCACCGCCCAGGTGGCCGAGAAAATGCTGATTCTGGCGCGCACCACGCCGATCGAGGAATGCCGCAAACCGGCCGACGGACTGTCGCTGTTCTACACCGACCTCGACCGGCGCTACGTCGAAGTGCACGAAATCGACAAGATGGGCCGCGCCGCGGTCGATTCCAACCAGGTGTTCATCGACGGCCTGCCGGTGCCGGTGGAAGACCGCCTGGGCGAGGAAGGGAAGGGGTTCGATTGCATCCTGCACGGCATGAATCCCGAGCGCATCCTGATCGCGGCGGAATCGGTGGGGCTGGGACGGGCCGCGCTCGCGCGCGCCGCGCAGTACGCCAAGGAGCGCATCGTGTTCGACCGGCCCATAGGCCAGAATCAGGGCATCCAGCATCCGCTGGCCGAGTGCTGGATGGAACTGGAGGCGGCCAACCTCATGGTGTTCAAGGCGGCGAGCCTGTACGATCGCGGCCAACCCTGCGGCGCCGAAGCCAACGCCGCCAAGTATCTCGCCGGCGAAGCCTGTTTCAAGACCTGCCAGCAGGCGGTGATGACGCACGGCGGTTTCGGCTACGCCAAGGAATACCACGTCGAGCGCTATCTGCGCGAAAGCCTGGTCGGGCGCATCGCTCCGATCAGCCCGCAGTTGATCCTCTGCTTCATTGCCGAGAAGGTTCTCGGGCTGCCGAAGTCGTACTGATGCGGGCGAATCCAGGCGAAACTGCAGGCAATTTTCCCTCCCGTGTCAGTGGGAGAGGAAACTAAATTGCAAGCACCTTCGCAAACTCGATCCCCCCATACCAGGACTGCGCTGACGGTGCTCGGCATCTGTCTGATGCTGAACCTGATCGGTCGCGGAACCGCCGACACCTACGTCGTGTTTCTCTTGCCGCTGGAGCAGGACCTGGGCTGGACGCGTTCGGAAATGACCAGCGTGTATTCAATTTACCTGCTGGTCACAGGATTGAGCTCGCCCATCGTGGGCATGCTGTTCGACCGCTTTGGGCCGCGCGCCTTGTACACCTGCGGCATGGCCGCGCTCTCAGGCGCCTATCTGCTCGCGCCCCAAGTGCAAACACCGTGGCAGTTCTATGCCACCATCGGCGCGATGACGGGAATTTCAGCCGCGGCCCTGGGCCTGGTGCCCTCATCCAGCCTGATCAGCCGCTGGTTCCGCGAGCGTCTGTCCACGGCGATCTCAGTGGCTTTCGCCAGCCTCGGCCTGGGGGCGCTGTTCATCGTTCCGGGCGTGCAATATCTGCTGCAAATTCACGGCTGGCGCGAAACCTATCAGATCATGGGCACGGTGCTGCTGGTTCTGGTGCCGGTCGTGTTTTTCCTGCCTTGGAAACGCTATGCCCAAGGCCACCCGGAATATCCTCAGCCGAAAAAGAGCAGTACCGTCGTCGGCCGCGACTGGACCGTGCGCGCGGCGATGAAGACAAGCGCATTCTGGGGTCTGGCGTGGGTGTTTTTCTTTACTTCGGCCGGCATGTTCAGCATCATGGTGCAGACCGTCGTCTATCTGGTGGAGCGGGGTTTTCCCCCCCTCGTTGCGGCTACCGCATTCGGCTTTTGTTCGATGATGTCGGTATTCGGCGTGCTCGGCACCGGCGCCATCGCCGACCGCATCGGCCCGCGCAACATCGTCAGCCTCACCTTCGCCGGCAGCATCGCCGGCGTGTCCATCCTGCTCGCGATGTCCTGGTTCCCGCGCGAGGGCTTGCTCGCCGCTTTCGTGCTCATATTCGGCATCTGCCAGGGTGCGCGCGGCCCGATCGTATCCTCGATCAGCACGCGACTGTTTGTCGGAAACCATGTCGCGGGTATCTACGGCGTCATTTATGCAAGCAATGCCGTGGGCGCGGGGCTGGGCTCCCTGATGGCCGGGCTGCTGCACGATTTTGCCGGCAGCTACCGGCCCAGTTTCGTGTTCTCGATCTGCGCCTTGCTCATCGCCGTCCTGCCGTTCTGGCGCGTGCCGGAGTTGCGCGATTTCCGCATGCGCCAGCGATCGCATCATTAGGCCCACGACAGCGGGCAATACTTTGCGCTAAGATTCGCAGCAGTTCAAGGATGGGAGATTGCAATGCAGAAATATCAAATGTACATCGACGGCAAATACGTCGACCCGGCTTCGGGCAAGTGGTTCGACAGCTACAATCCCTATACCGGCGAGCCTTGGGCGCAGATCGCACAGGGCAATGCCGAGGATGCTGACCGCGCCGTGCGCGCCGCGCACAAGGCCTACACCGAAGGGCCGTGGCCGCAGCTCAGCGCGAGCCAGCGCGGCCTGCTGCTGCACAAACTGGGCGACCTGGTGGCGCGCGACGCGAGAAAGCTGGCCGAGACCGAGGTGCGCGACAACGGCAAGCTGATCGCCGAGATGCAGGGCCAGCTCAACTATATCCCGCAGTGGTACTACTATTTCGGCGGTCTGGCCGACAAGATCCAGGGCGCGGTCATCCCGCTCGACAAAAAAGGCTTTTTCAACTTCACCCGCCACGAGCCGCTCGGAGTGGTGGGCGCAATCACGCCCTGGAATTCGCCGCTCCTGCTCGCCGCATGGAAGCTCGCCCCGGCGCTCGCTGCCGGCAACACGGTGGTGATCAAGCCGTCCGAGTTCACTTCGGCTTCCACCCTGGAATTCGTGAAGCTGTTCGAGGAAGCGGGCTTTCCGCCCGGTGTGGTCAACGTGGTCACCGGCTTCGGCAAGGACGTGGGAACGCCGCTGGTCGAGCACCCGTTGGTGAAAAAAATCGCCTTCACCGGTTCTGATGCGACCGGCCGCCTCATCAATGAACTCGCGGCGAAGACATTCAAGCGCGTGAGCCTGGAGCTGGGCGGGAAATCCCCCAACATCGTGTTCGCCGACGCAAAAATCGAGGATGCGGTCAACGGCGCGGTGTCGGGCATTTTCGCCGCCACCGGCCAGACCTGCATCGCCGGATCGCGCCTGTTGCTGCAGGAGAGCATCCACGACGCATTCGTGGAGAAGCTGCTGGCCCTGGCGAAGACCGCGCGCATGGGCGACCCGATGAGCCTGGACACCCAGGTTGGTCCGGTGACCACGCGGCCGCAGTACGAAAAGGTGCTGGGCTACATCGACATCGCCAAGAAGGAGGGTGCGAAGCTGCTGCTGGGCGGCGGGGCGGCGACGCGGCCCGAATGCGGCAAGGGCTGGTTCGTCGAGCCGACGGTGTTCGCGGGTGTGAACAACAAGATGCGCATCGCGCAGGAGGAAGTGTTCGGGCCGGTGCTGTCGGTGATCAAGTTCAAGGACGAAGAGGAGGCGCTGGCGATCGCCAACGACGTGCGCTTCGGCTTGGGTTCTGGCGTGTGGACCAGCGACATCGGCCGCGCTATCCGCATGTCCGAGCGCATCCAGGCCGGCACGGTCTGGGTCAATACTTACCGCGCAGTGAGCTATCTCTCCCCCTTCGGCGGCTACAAGGACTCGGGCCTGGGGCGCGAGAACGGGATGGACGCCATGCGCGAATACCTGCAGGTGAAAAGCGTCTGGATCAACACCGGCGCGGTAACCGGCAA
>DAIRFM010000348.1:0-2232 GCA_036795025.1 Burkholderiales bacterium
CATATTTTCTACGGCGTAGCCTCGATCGGCGGGCGCTACTCCGTGCTGTCGAAGTTCGGCCTAGTGCCTGCGGCGGCGATGGGTCTTGACGTCAAACGCTTGCTCGAAACGGTGCGGCCGATGCAGCGAGCCTGCGGCGCGGACGTGCCGCCGGCGGAGAACCCCGGCGTACAACTCGGCATCGCCATGGGGATTGCGGCCACGCGTTTCGGCCGCGACAAAGTTACTATCATTGCCTCGCCGGGGATTGCCGATCTCGGTGCCTGGCTGGAACAGCTTCTGGCGGAGAGCACGGGCAAGCACGGGCGCGGGCTGATCCCGTTGGCCGATGAGCCGCTCGCCACACCCGAACGCTATGGCAAAGACCGGTTCTTCGCCTATCTGGAACTGGAAGGGCAGCACGATCCGTCACAGCGCCAGGCAATGGCAACGCTGGAGCAGGCAGGCCATCCGGTGGCGCGGATCAGCGTGAAGGATATCTGGCACATCGGCCAGGAATTCTTCCGCTGGGAGATTGCCACCGCGGTCGCCGGCGCGATCATAGGCATTGACCCATTCAATCAACCGGATGTCGAAGCAAGCAAGGACAAGACGCGCGCGCTGACCGACGATTATGAGAAGTCGCATCGCTTGCCGGAAGAGACGCCGGTATTCCGCGAGAACGGGCTGGCTCTCTATGCCGATCCGCGCAACGCCACCGAGGTCGGTCGGCACAACACGTTGACCGGCTATCTGAAGAGCCATTTCGGCCGCGTGCATGCCGGCGCAAAGTCGGGCGACTACGTGGCGCTGCTGGCCTATATCGAGCGTAACGAGGCGCACACCCAGGCGCTGACTGCGATGCGCTCGCGCATTCGCGACAAAACGCGTGCTGCCACCTGCCTCGGGTTCGGGCCTCGCTTCCAGCATTCGACCGGGCAAGCCTACAAAGGCGGGCCGAATTCCGGCGTGTTCCTGCAGATCACCTGCGACGACCCGGTGGATATCGACGTGCCCGGCTATTCCTACAGTTTCGGCGTCGTGAAGGCAGCGCAGGCTAGCGGCGACCTCGAGGTGCTGGTGGAGCGGGGTCGGCGCGCGTTGCGTGTCCACCTCAAAGATGTCGATGCGGGTTTGGCGGAGCTTGCCCGCGCAATGGATTCAGCGCTCGAATAGGGCGCTTTTATCGATAGGGAGTGAAGCAAATGCAGATCGGCGTGATCGGCCTGGGCCGCATGGGCGGCAACATGTCCCGCCGCCTGATGAAGGCGGGACACACCTGCGTCGTATTCGACGCCAATGCCAAGCCGCGCGAGGCGCTGGCGAAGGAGGGCGCCACGGCGGTGCAGTCGCTGGAAGATATGGTCAAGTCACTTAAGGAAAAACCGCGCGCGGTTTGGGTGATGTTGCCCGCCGGGCGGATCACCGAAGAGACGGTGGAACGTCTCGGCGGCCTGCTGGAGCCGGACGACATCATCATCGACGGCGGGAACTCATTCTACAAAGACGATATCCGTCGCGCCAAAAAATTGGCCGACAAGCGCATTCGCTACGTCGACTGTGGCACGTCGGGCGGCGTCTGGGGGATAGATCGCGGCTACTGCATGATGATCGGCGGCCCGAAGCAGGCAGTGGATCGCCTCGACCCGGTCTTCGCAGCACTCGCTCCTGGGCTGGGCGATATTCCGCGTACGCCGGGCCGAGCGAAAGGCGATACCCGCGCCGAACGTGGCTACATTCATGCGGGACCGTCCGGCGCCGGCCACTTCGTCAAGATGGTGCATAACGGCATCGAGTACGGATTGATGCAAGCCTATGCCGAGGGCTTCGATATCCTTCGCAACAAGGATTCGAAGGACTTGGCGGAGGATGAGCGTTTTACACTGAACCTGCCGGATATCGCGGAGGTCTGGCGGCGCGGCAGTGTCATCTCATCCTGGCTGCTCGATCTCGGTGCCGCTGCGTTGGCGAAGGACCCGCAGCTGAAGGATTTCTCCGGTTTTGTCCAGGATTCCGGCGAGGGCCGGTGGACCGTCGAGGCTGCGATCGAGGAAGCGGTCCCGGCCGACGTGCTCTCCTCGGCGCTGTACGCCCGCTTCCGCTCGCGGCAGGAGCATACCTTCGGCGAAAAGATGCTCTCGGCTATGCGCTTCGGCTTCGGCGGACATATCGAGGGTCAAGAATCTATTGACCCAGAATCAAAGCCAAAAAAATCGCAAGATCGCTCAGCAGCACAGAACGCCGCGGAGTAGC
>DAIRFM010000349.1:0-2229 GCA_036795025.1 Burkholderiales bacterium
ACCATGTTGGGGATGTTGAACTGCGGTATTTCGGTGTTGAAGCGCAGCCAGTAGGCGAGATACCAAGCGATCATCGCGGCGGCCACGTCGTGGCCGAGCGCCATCCAGTTGCGGATATGCATGCTCAGGTGGTCGCCGCGCGCATGACTTTTGCGAGCGCAGTGCAGGTGTCGCGCATGTCCTGCTCGGTGAGCCCCGGGTGCAGCATGAACATCAGGCTGGAGTCGGCCCGCCGGCTCGCGACCGGCAACCGCTGTTTCGGGCCGATACCGGCATTGACGAAGGCCTTCTCGAGATAAATCTCGCTGCAGGCGCCTACGGTGCAGGGTATGCCCTCGGCGTTGAGGGCTTCCAGGACGCGCTCCAGATTCCATCCTGGGCGCAACATTTCCGAACGGATGAAGGCGTAGTACTTGTAATAAGAAAGCTCGCTATGAGCGGGCGGCAGGGCCAGACGCAGCCCGGGAACCGTCGACAGGCCTTGACTGAGCAGGCTGGCGTTGCGGCGCCGGAGGGCGAGCCACTGCGGCAGTTTCCTTAGCTGCAGCCTGCCGATGGCGGACTGCATTTCGGTGATGCGCCAGTTGGTGCCGAAGCTCTCGTGCAGCCAGCGGAAGCCGGGTTGGTGTTCGCGCTCGAACACCGCGGCGTAGCTTTTGCCGTGGTCTTTGTACGACCAGGCCTTTTCCCACAATTCGCGCGAATCGGTGACCAGCATGCCACCTTCACCGCCGGTCGTGATGATTTTGTCCTGGCAGAAGGAGAATGCCCCAATATCACCCATCGAGCCGGTCGTGCGGCCCTTGTGGCGCGCACCGACGCATTGCGCGCAATCCTCAACCACGCGCAGCCCGCGCTCCTTTGCCAGGGCGAGAATCTCATCCATTTCGCACGGCCAGCCGGCGAGATGCACCGCGATGACGGCCTTGGTGCGTGCAGTCAGCACATTTGCTATGCTCGCCGCCGTAATATTCTGGCTGTCCGGGTCGATATCGGCGACCACGGGCGTCGCGCCGACGCGCACGACGCAGCTTGCCGAGGCGATGAAGGTCTTGCTCGGAACCACCACTTCGTCGCCCGGGCCGATACCCAGGGCATGTAGCGCGAGCTCTAGCGCGGCCGTGCCGTTGGCCAGGGCCACGGCGTATTTGACGCCGATGAACTCGGCAAACTCGCGCTCGAATTCCTGCGATTGCTCGCCGGTCCAGTAGTTGACCTTGCCCGAGCGCAGCACCGCGGCTACCGCCTCGATCTCATCTTCGGCGAAATCCGGCCAGGGTGCGAAGGGCTCCTTGCGCACTGGCGCGCCGCCCTCCAGCGCGAGGCGCGGCACCTGGTCCAAGGTCTTTTCTCTGGGTCCGATGTTCAATCCAGGGGCCTCGCCGGCACGCCGGAGACTCTTGTTTCATCGGCGACATCGCGGATCACAGTGGAGCCTGCGCCGACGATTGCCCTGTTGCCTATCCTCACGCCCGGGGTCACGGTGGTGCCGGCGCCAAGCAAACTGCCTTGGCCTACGCTCACGCCGCCGCACAGGTGGCAGCCCGGCGCGATGTGCACGGCGTCTTCTATGCGGCAATCATGGTCCACCGTGGCTCCTGTGTTGATTATCACCTGACCGCCCAGATACGCGTCGGCGTTGACGACGCAGCCGGCCATGACGACGCTGCCTGGCCCAATTTTCACCCCCCGGCCCACGCTGGCGCGAGGGTGAACCGCGCTGGCGAAGCGCCAGCCATGCTGATCCAAGTGTGCCGCCACGGCGGCACGGCTGGCATTATCTCCGATGGTGACGATGGCATGGCGCAGCTGCGCCGAAAACAGCGCCGGCAAATCGGCGCGCGTGCCCAGCACCGGATAGCCGAAAAAGCGCTTGCCCTGATGCTTGAGGTCGTCATCGAGCAGGCCGGCGATTTCATAGTTCCCTTGCTGCTCAATGATGTCGATCACCACCTTGGCATGGCCGCCGGCACCGAATACGACAAGTTTTTCTTTGGCTTTCAATTTTCCCTGCCACGTGGCGAACCCGTGAACTTGGTCATGGTGGCGTGTCCCGGTTGCGCAATGCCCTGCGGTCTTAGCATGCGCCATGCCGTCATGGCGATGATTTTCAGGTCGAGCCAGAACGAACGGTGTTCCACGTACCACAGGTCGAGTTCGAAGCGTTCCTCCCAGGCTAGCGCATTCCTGCCGTTCACCTGCGCCCAGCCGGTGATCCCGGGCCGCACC
>DAIRFM010000097.1:0-6312 GCA_036795025.1 Burkholderiales bacterium
GAGGGGAAAGTCCCCACCTCTTCGGGTGGTCCCGACCTTCGGTCTCCCACCTCGGGGGATATCCCCTCATTTTGAAACAGGTCCTAACTGTCGAGCAGTTCCAGCTCGGCCTGCAGTGCCAGCCATTCTTCCTCCGCGCGCTCGATCTCGAGGCGCAATGCGGCCTCACGCAACAGCGCCGGCTGCAGCTTTTCCTTGTCGGCATAGCTCTCGGGATCGGCCAGCCATTGGCCCAGCGGCAGGCGCTCGCGTTCCAGTTCGGCCATGCGCCGCTCGAGTTTGGCCAGGCGCTGCGCCAGCGGCCGCTTCTGCGCATAGCGCTGGTTGCGCGCCTCGGCTTCGTCGCGCTTTTGCTGCTTGCGCGTCGTTCCCACCGGTTCGGCTGCACCGACGCCCGCTTCGCGCTGGCGCAGCCAGTCGCGGTAATCGTCCAGATCGCCGTCGAAGGGTTGCACCCCGCCATTGGCAACCAGCCACAGGCTGTCGGCGGTCGTGCGCAGCAGGTGCCGGTCGTGCGATACCAGCACGATCGCGCCCTCGTACTCCTGCAACGCAAGCGTGAGCGCATGGCGCATTTCCAGGTCCAGGTGATTGGTCGGCTCGTCCAACAGCAGCAGGTTGGGCCGCTGCCACACGAGCAGGGCGAGGGCCAGCCTGGCTTTCTCCCCGCCGGAAAAGGGTGCCACCGGATCGAGCGCCATGTCGCCGCGGAAATCGAAGCCGCCGAGGAAATCGCGCAGGTCCTGCTCCCGCGCCCTCGGATCGAGGCGCGCGAGATGCCGCAGCGGCGATTCGTCCGGCCGCAGCACGTCGATCTGGTGCTGCGCGAAGTAGCCGATGGCCAGGCCCTTGCCTTCGTGCCGCGTGCCCTCCAGCGGCGCAAGCTCTCCCGCCAAGAGCTTGATCAGGGTCGATTTGCCCGCGCCGTTGCGGCCCAGGAGCCCGATGCGCGCGCCCGCCGCTATGCTGAGCTTGATCCCGGCGAGCACCGCGCGCTCGTCATAGCCGGCCGCGGCGTCCTCCAGGGTGAGCAGGGGATCGGGACCGGCCAGCGGCTCGCGCATGCGGAAGTCGAACGGCGTATCGACGTGCGCCGGCGAGATGAGCTCCATGCGCGCCAGCGCCTTCAGCCGGCTTTGTGCCTGGCGCGCCTTGGTGGCTTTGGCGCGAAAGCGCTCGACGTAGGAGTGAAGGTGCGCAACCTCGCGCTGCTGCTTCTGATACGCCGCCTGCTGCTGGGCGAGTTGCATCGCGCGCTGCTCCTCGAACGCGGAGTAGTTGCCCGTATACAGCTTCAGCCGGCATTGCTCGATCGCGAGGATGTGCCCGACCGTACCGTCGAGAAAATCCCTATCGTGCGAAATCGCGAGCAGCGTGCCCGGGTAATCGCGCAGCCATTGCTCGAGCCAGATCACCGCGTCAAGATCGAGGTGGTTGGTGGGTTCATCGAGCAGCAGCAGGTCCGAGCGGCACATGAGCGCGCGCGCCAGCTTCAACCGCATGCGCCAGCCGCCGGAGAATGCATCCACTGCCTGCTCCAGCTCGCCCGCGGCGAAGCCCAGTCCGTGCATCAGGCTGGCGGCGCGGCTGCGCGCTGCGTAGCCGCCGGCGTGCTCGAACGCCTCGTACAGCACGGCCAGGCGCTCGCCGTCGTCTCGTTCCTGCGCCTGAATGAGCTCCTGCTCTACCGCGCGCAAAGGCGCATCGCCATCGATGACATATTCGATCGCGGCCTGTTCGCTTGCCGGGATGTCCTGCGCCACGTGGGCGACGATGAGCCGCCCGGGGAGTTCCAGATCGCCCGCTTCCTGGTGCAGGTTACCCAGCAACAGCGCGAACAGGCTCGACTTGCCGCAGCCGTTCGGCCCCACCACGCCGATCTTCTGGCCGGCGTGCAGCGTCAGGTCGATACCCTCGAGCAGCAGCTTGCCGCCGCGGGCGAGCGTGAGGTTACGCAGGGTGATCATTGCAAGCTAAAAGCCGGCGCGGATGCATGCAGAGACTGTTTCAGAATGGCTGGAACAGCGCCTGCATCAGGGGAGGATGAGGGAGCGTGTCCGCTCATGTCGCACCAGGTATTCAAGGCACAAGGGCAAGCGACGCTTGCGTGTCCTTCGCGGTTGAGGCTCCTGCCCTGGTGTGCTTCGTGCCTTGATGGCGGCCGCGTGCTCAAGCCACTTCTTCGGCGGGATCGAGCTTGCGTGCCTCGTCTTCCAGCATCACCGGAATGCCGTCGCGGATCCGGAATGCCAGCCGGTCGGCCTTGCAGATGAGCTCCTGCTCGGCCTTGCGGTAGAGCAGCGGGCCCTTGCAGATCGGGCACACCAGGATGTCAAGCAGTCTTGAGTCCATTGAGTTTCGCCAGGATGAAATCGAAAAACGCCGGGGCCAGTTCGGCCTCGACCTGCAGCGCGTACCAGTGCTCGCGCGCAAACGCTTCGCATTTTACCGCATCCTTCTCGGTCATAAGCAGCACTTCGCAATCGCCGAAGTCGAGATCGCTTGCCGTATAGGCGTGGTGATCGGGAAAAGCGTGATTAACGGCCGCCAGGCCCAGTTGCGCCAGGTGATCGAAGAAGCGCTTTGGATTGCCGATGCCGGCCACGGCGTGCAGCTTCTTGCGCGCGAACGCCGCAGCCGCCACCCTCGAGTGCGGCGCGGCCACGCAGCGGAAGGTGTCCCCGCGCAGGTCCATGCGGAATGAGGGGCTATGGATCCCCGGGGGAGCCGAGTTGGCAATCCAGGCATCGACCCGGCGCGACGCCGGCTCGCGCAGCGGTCCCGCAGGCAGCAGCAAGCCGTTGCCCTCGCCGCGCGCGTCCTCCACCGCGATCTCGATGTCGCGCGCGAGGCGGTAGTGCTGCAGGCCGTCGTCCAGGATCAGCACGTTGCATTCGGGGTGAGCGGTTAGCAGTTCCGAGGCCGCCTTGACGCGATCGCGCCCTACCCATACCGGGCAGCCGCTATTGCGCGCCAATAGAAGCGGCTCATCGCCGACCAGGTCCGCCGGACTGGAGGCGGCAACCGCCATCGGCGCCGCGGCGCCGCCGCGGTAACCGCGGCTGAGGATACCGGGCTTCCAGCCGCAGCGCCTGAGCCTCGAGGCCAGCCATAGCACCAGCGGTGTCTTGCCGGTGCCGCCGACCACGATGTTGCCGACGACGATCACTGCCACCGGCAGTCTTACCACAGGCAACGCGCCGCTGCGGTAAGCGAGCCGGCGCAGCGCCACCAGCAGACGATAAAGCAGGCTCGCAGGCCACAACGCGAGCGACAGTGCGCTCAGGCGATACCAGTGCTGTTCGGGAAAGCTGCCTCCCACTTCATGCGCTCACAGGCGGGTACCGCTGCGGCTTATTTGGCCTGGGTCTGCGTGGCGAAGGAAATATGGCCGTAGCCGGCCAGCCGCGCCGCTTCCATGATGTTGATCACCGACTGGTGGGTGGCATTGGAATCGGCGCTGATCACCACTACCGGATCCTTGAGCTCGCCCGCGGCGCGACGCATCTCATCGGATAGCGTGTTCACGTCGTGGAATACCACCGGCCGGCGGTTGATGGTGTACTGCCCGCCGACGTTGACCGTGATGTTGATCTCGTTGGGCCGCTCCAGCTGCTTCTGCGCATCGGCGGTAGGCAGGTTGATCTGCAGTTCGGCGAATTTGGAATAGGTGGTGGTGATCATCAGGAAAATGAGGATCACCAGCAGCACGTCTATCAGCGGGATCAGATTGATCTCCAGGGCTTCCCTGGCCTGGAAACGCTGGAAATTCATGCTTTGTCCGGCGACTGCTGCGACCTGGGGTCGAAGTCGAGGCGCTCGCCGTGTATCAGGTCCACCAGCTTGCTCGCCTGCTGCTCCATGTCCACCAGAAAGCTCTCGACTTTCGCGCGGAAATGGCGGTAGAAGATCATCGCCGGAATCGCGATCACCAAGCCAAGTGCGGTGTTATAGAGCGCCACCGAGATCCCGTGCGCCAGCACCTGCGGGTTGGTGCCCGAGGGCGATTGCGAGCCGAAGATCTCGATCATGCCCACCACCGTGCCGAACAAACCCATCAGCGGCGCAATCGTGGCCAGGGTACCCAAGGTGGTAAGGAAGCGCTCCAGTTCGTGCGACACGGCATGCCCCGCCTCCTCGATCGCCTCCTTCATGACATAGCGCGAACTGTTGTGGTTTCTCAATCCGGCGGCGAGCACCTGTCCGAGCGGAGAATCCCTGGTGAGCTGCTCCAGCATCTGCGGATTCACGCCCTGCCGCCGGTAGGCATTGACCACCTTGTTGAGCAAATCCCCCGGCACGATTTTTTCTTTACGCAACATCATCAAGCGTTCGATGATTAGGGCTACCGCGGTGATCGAGGCGATCAACAGCGGATAAATTGGCCAGCCTGCGGCGGTTACGAGCGCAAACACAATTAGCTCTCCTGGAAATTTTTTGTCGCCGTCACTTTAGCTTCTGCGCGGCTTTTCAGCAAGGCTTACACACGGGGCTTAGGCGTCGGCCACAGCGCACCCGCGTGCCAGCGCTGCGCGCGTGCCATTGCGCGCAAGCCGCGTTGCGCGACACGGTTTCCGTACTTGCACGGGGCAGTGGGAATCGCGCCAAGAGCTTATCCACAATTTGTGTGGATAAAGTTGTGCATAGTTTGCAGAAAAAGATCTTAAGTGGACTGCGCAAAAGGCTTTTTTGCCGCTGCCCACAATTTGAACCGACTTTTTTAAGCATTTTAAACAATGCGTTACGGAATCTTCAGACGGGGACAGTTTGCCTAATAAACGGGCAGGCCCCGCGCAAGGCCTTGCTGTGGATAGTGTAATATCCGGACATGCCTTCAGAGCCAGAATTGACGCGGGTTTCCAGCCTCCTCCCCGCGGAGATCCTCACCGTTTCCGCATTGGCACGAAGCGTGCGCGATCTGCTCGAACATCGGTATCCGCTGTTGTGGGTGGCGGGCGAAATTTCCAATTGCGTCCGCGCCAAGTCCGGGCATCTGTATTTCTCCCTCAAGGACGAAATGGCGCAGGTGCGCTGCGTGATGTTCCGCAATCGCGGCCAATATCTGGACTGGGAACCGCGCGAAGGACTCAGGGTGGAGGTGCGCGCGCTGGTCACCTTGTACGAGGCGCGCGGCGATTTCCAGCTCAACGTGGAATCGATGCGCCTCGCCGGCCAGGGCGCGCTGTTCGAAGCCTTCCTGAGGTTACGCGACAAACTGGACAAGGAGGGGCTGTTTGATGCCGCGCATAAAAAGCCGCTGCCCGCTTACCCGCAACGCATAGGCATCGTCACCTCGCTGCAGGCCGCGGCATTGCGCGACGTGCTCACCACGCTTGCGCGCCGCAATCCGTCCATTCCCGTTGTCGTCTATCCGGCGCCGGTACAGGGAGAAGGCGCGGCGCAGCAACTCGCGGCGGCAATTGCTGCCGCGGCAAGGCGCAATGAATGCGATGTGCTCATCCTCTGTCGCGGCGGCGGCTCAATCGAGGACCTGTGGGCGTTCAATGACGAAGGCCTGGCGCGCGCGATTTACGCCTGCCCCATCCCGGTCGTGACCGGCATCGGCCATGAAACCGACTTTACCATCGCCGAATTCGTGGCCGATCGGCGTGCCGCCACCCCGACCGCCGCGGCCGAGCTGGTGAGCCCGGCGCGCGCCGAATTGATCGCCGACCTGCGACAGCTGAGACAATCGCTGCTGCGGCAGATGCAGCTCGCGCTCGAAACGCGGGCGCAACGAGTGGATTCGATGGCCGGCCGCTTGCAAAGTCCGGCGGATCGGCTGGCCGCGAGTTCCGTGCGCATCGGCGCAGCGCGTATGCGCCTCGGTGCGGCCCTTGCGCTGTGCACGCGTAATGCGGAGTGGCGCCTGTCACACGCGACCCGGCGGCTCGCAGCGGCTATGCCGAATCTCGGCGTGTTACAGCACAGAACCGCACAACTCGAAACGGCGCTCCGCCGTGCGACGCCGCGGCGGCTGGCCGCGCTTGGCGAAAACCTCATGCGTCTTTCGTTGGGGCTCGCCCATCTGGATCCCGCCGCGGTCCTCGGGCGGGGCTACGCGATTGCGCGCAGGCCGGACGGCAGCGTCGTGCGCACGAGCGCGGCTTTGCGCCCTGGCGATCCGCTGGAACTCTCGTTCGCGCGCGGCGGGGCCACGGTCCGCGTCGAAAAACCCCATTGATATCGGGGGCTTCGTTGCCACCGCCATAGCTTATCGCCTACAATCGTCGCTTTCGTATCCGCAACAGACAGACAAGGAGAATCCAGAATGGAACACAAATTGCCGCCGCTGCCTTATGCGATGGACGC
>DAIRFM010000098.1:0-6308 GCA_036795025.1 Burkholderiales bacterium
TCGCGCTCTTCCTTGGGCAGTTTAGCCAGATCTTTCGCCGCGGCGTAGAAGCGCGGCAGATCCCCGCCCACGCGGCGGAGCAGCGCCTGGAAAGCCGGCACCAGTTCGGTGTAGAGCGCCACCGAGGCGAGGGTCGCGTTGTTGGGTTTGCCGGCGAACCAGCGGTCGTAGCCGGCGAACCCGCCCCATGAGGCCTTGAGCTGCCGGTACTCTTCTTCCATTTCGGCGAACCGCCGCGCCTTGCCCAGGCGCTTTTCTTCCACCGGCAGATCCTGCCGGTAGTACTGCTCCACTATCGCCCGATACTTGACGACCAGCGCAACGAACTCACGTCTCATCCGCTGCAAACGCCCGTAGACGGCACGGTCGCGATCGCTGCCGCTTTGCGCCAGCCAGCGCTCCACGCCCGCCTGCTCTACCGTCGCGGCAAAGGATTCGTTGAAACGCGTGTCGTTCTTGACATAGAGCACCTGGTGCGCGAGTTCGTGGAACATGAGGCGCGCGAGCCCGGCTTCGGGGTATTGAATGAAGGTATTGAGCACCGGGTCGTCGAACCAGCCCAGGGTCGAGTACGCCGGCACGCCGCCGACATAGACGTCGTAGCCCTGCGCACGCCGGGCCGCGCCCTCCGCCTGGGCATCGGCCTCGCTGAAATAACCGCGGTAGCTGACGCAGCCGACGAACACGAAGCAGGAATTGACCGGCTCGAGCGAAAATTCCGGCGCGGCGAATACGTTCCATAGCGCGTACTGCCGCCCCAGATCGGCATAGCTCTTGTAGCTGCCGTTGTCGGGCAGCCCGAGCTCGCGGCTGGCGAATCGGCGGATGCGCAATACCGCTTCCAGTTTGGCTTTGAGCGCAGCCGGAACGGCATCGCGTGCGAGCTGCTCGTCTATGGGAACGGCGCGGCGCATCAGATCCAGCTGCCCGCTCACCGCCTGCGAGTAGTAGCGCAGCGTGGCGCAGCCGCAAAGCAGCGGCACGAGCACAGCGTACAGCAGCAGGCGACGTGCGCGCATCAGCGCCCTTCGCGCGTGAATGCACCGCGGCCTTCGTGTTCGAACGCGCCGCGACCGTCGTGGTCGAACGCGCCGCGACCGTCGTGGTCGAACGCGCCGCGTTCGAGGAAGACCGCGACTTCGCGCGCCACGCGCGCTGACACCAGCATGCCGCTGTGGCTGACCGGCAGCACGATGCGATCGCGCATGCCCGCGACCTCGGTCTCCTCCAGCCGCACCACGCCGTCATTGGTACCCGGCAGGCGCATCACCAGGCGCCCCAGACCCCAGGGGCGGCTGCCGGCGATCACGCCCAGTTCGCACTGCGGCCGGTAGTCATCCGGCAGGCTGCGCCAGATGTCGCGGCTGGCACCCAACAGCCGCTCTCCCGCGGCCAGGTTCTCCAAGCGCAACCCCGCCATGCATGCGCGCGCCGGCGTACCCAGCAGCACCATGCGGCCGATGCGCTGCTCGCCATAAGTCCTCAAGTAGCGCAGGATCACCAGGCCGCCCAGACTGTGGCCGACCAGATGAACCGCCGGTTGCCGCAATTCGGCGATACGCGCGGCGAGCCGGCGCGCATGCTCGTCCAGGCTTTGCGCCATGGAGCGGTAGTCGAGGGCAGTGGCGGCATAGCCGCGGCGCGAAAGCAGGAGGCGCAGGCCCTGCATCGCCCAGCCGCCCATCCACAACCCGTGCACGAGGATCACGGATTCGCGCACCGGTTCCTCCACAGGCAACGGCACGCAGCCTGCAGCAGCTCGAGCGACTGCGCGAGTTGCGCATCGGGCGCTGCCGCGCCGCCGCTCAAGGCGGCGCGCCGCTGCGACAATTCATTCAGCCATGCCGGCATAGTCAGGCCCGACGCGCACTCAAGAGCAGGCGCAACCCGGCGAGCGCGGGCAGCAGGCAGAACACGAGATACGCCTTGCCATAGCTTCCGGCGAGCGCGACTACGAAGCCGAACAGTGGCGGCGCCGCCAAAGCTCCGATGAAAGTTAAAAACTGCGTGCCGCCGGTGATCGCGCCTACCCGACCGGGGGGAGCGAGCCGCGCCACCTCCGCGAGATAGACCCCATTCCAGCCCACTGCGGAAGCTCCGAACAGCGCACTCATCAAAATCACCGCCGACAGCGGCCAGGCCGCGCTGAAACCTGCCACCCCCATGCCGGAGAGCGCCATCATCACGCCCAACAGCCCGAGCATGCTGCGCGGCGACAGCCAGCGATCGGCCACCGCTCCCCAGGTGATGCGTCCGACGATTCCGGCCGCGTGGGCCGAGGAATAGATCAAGCCCGCGGCTACCAAGCCGTATCCCAACTCCAGGTTCAGATAGGAAACGAAGTAGGCGATGAGCGCGAGCTGCGCCGAGCCGAAAATCATCGAGACGATCGCCAGCTCCAGCACCGGCGGATTGGCGAACACCATGCCCAGCGGCGCGAAAAAGTCCGCCGCAGAGCCGGTTCCAGTGCCTCGTTGCGCCGCAGCGTCGGCGGCGCGCGCCGGCTGGATCACGAGCGCAACCGAGAGGCATAGCAGCGCCACCGCCACTGCGCTCCAGCGCCAGCCCAGGGCTAAAACGAGCGGCGGCACCAAGACACCGGCGAGCGCGCCTCCCAAGGGCACGCCCGTCTGCTTAATCGAGAAAATCAGCGACATCATGCGCGGCGGTGCCGCGCTCGCGAGAATGTGCGAGCTCACCGGATTGACCAAGCCGTAGCCGGATCCGATCAGGCCCGCGGCGGCAAACACCGCGGGCAGCATCGCACCGGTACCGGCAGCGAGACCTGCCGCGGCGAGGCAGACGGAAATCTGGCACACGCGCACCGGGCCGAAGCGCCCGATCAAGGCACCGCAGGCGAGTCCAGAGAGCATGGCGAACAGATATTCCAGCGCCACGAACCAGCCTATGCCCTGGGGAGAAACGCCAAGCTCCAGCGCCGCCACCGGCGCCATCACCGAGGGCGCGATCATCGCCATGGAAGCGAGAGCTTGCACCGCGAGGGTGATCGCCAGCGGCAGGACGACGCCTTTCATGCGCCGACAAGCGCCGCCGGATTTGCGTCGTTCAGTTCCACGTAGAGACTGGCCGTCACCGTGTCGTTGGGCAGCTCGCGCTGCGCTTCAGACTGCAGCTCGACCGTGTTGTAGCGCGGCACCGGATCGGCCGCGAATGCGGCGCCGGCCAGCGCCAAAAACGCCGCGAGGCAAAGCCATTTCAAAGCACCCATGATTGCCCAAGCCTGAAGAGAAAACCGGAGTATAGCCGCTTGACCACCACGGGCAGAATACACGCCCCGGCCCACAACCGCATCCGCTGGATGAACCCGCGCGACGCCCCGCGTTCCCCTGCTGGCGAACGTTCGGCGCAGGGAACTTCGTATATAATGAGCCGAAGCGCGGCCCACAGAACCGCCATCCGCCGTCCGCAAGACACATCAACCCTGCAAGAGGAGACCGATATGAGAAAATTCATCCAAGCCTTGGGCGTCGCAGCCATGGTCGCCCTGTCCGCGCCGCTCGCGGCCCAGGACAAAGTCAACATTTCCATCGCCACCGGCGGCACCGGCGGAGTGTATTACCCGCTGGGCGGCGGCATGGCCGCGGCCTTTTCCAAATATATCCCAGGCATGGAGGCCACCGCCGAAGTCACCGGCGGTTCGGTCGACAACCTCAAGCTGATCGGCAGCGGCAAACCCTACATCGCGCTGACAATGGCCGACGCTACCCTGGACGCTTACAAGGGCGAGGATAAGTTCAAAGGCAACAAGATCCCGGTGCGCACGCTGATGATACTTTATCCGAACCGCATGCACGTGGTGTCGGTCGAGGGCCGCGGCATCAACAAAATAGCCGACCTGAAGGGCAAGCACGTATCGACCGGTTCGCCCGGCAGCGCCACCGAAGTGATGGCCTTTCGCGTGATCGAGGCCGCCGGCCTGGACAAGGACAAGGACATGAGGCGCGAGCGCCTGGGCGTGGCCGAATCGGTGAATGCGATGAAAGACAACAAAATCGACGCCTTCTTCTGGGTCGGCGGGCTGCCTACCGCCGCGGTGACCGACCTCGCCAACACACCCGGCACCAAGATCAGGATGGTCGACCATGCCGACCTGGTGCCGGCGATGAACAAGAAGTACGGCAACCTGTATATCGAAGACAGCATCCCGAAGGCGACCTACCGCGGCATGGACACCGATAACAAGCAAGCCACGGTAATGAACATCCTGGTCGCCAACGCGAACATGGACGACAAGACCGCCTACAACATCGTCAAGACGATCTTCGACAAGCGCGCCGACCTGATCAACGTGCACAAGGAAGCGGCGAACTTCAAGCTCGAGAACCAGAAAGCCTCGGCCTCGCCGATCCCGTTCCACCCAGGCGCGGTGAAGTATTTCGCCGAGCATGGCATCAAGCTCAACTGAAACCTGTCCCCGCCACGACCCCGCCAGCCGGCGGGGGGTTTTTCGTTTTAGCCTGCCGCCCGGCAGGCTGAACCCCAAGGCGCAACCCCGTCGCACAGAAGAGGCGCTCAAGTCATGAGTGAACAGACCAGACCGGAGGAGAACCTCGAGCCCGTCATCAGCGACGAAGCGCTGAAGAAGGCCGAGGAGTTCATCGAGGAGGAAGAGGGCGCGGCCAACAAGCTGAGCGGCCGGCTCGCCGCCTTTGTGACCTTCACCGCGGTGGCGATGTCCGCGTTCCACTTGTATTCCGCCTATGGCATCGTCGCGACGCAAACGCTGCGTCCGGTGCACGTCGCCTGGGTGCTGTTTCTGGGGTTCCTGGTGTTTCCGGTGGCGCAGCGCTATCGCCACCGCATCATGTGGTGGGACTGGATCCTGGCACTGTTGTCGGTTGCCGTGGCGGTGTACCTGATCCAGGGCGGCGACGACATCACCGACCGCAACACCTCACCCAACAGCTGGGACATTTTCTTCGGCGTCGCCCTGATCCTGATGGTGATGGAGGTCATGCGCCGCACCAACGGCTGGATCATGCCCGCGATCACCAGCGCGTTCATACTCTACGCCTTGTTTGGCGCCTACCTGCCCCACCCCTGGACGCACAAGGGCTACGAAGTCGGCCGGCTGATCGGGCATATGTACATGACACTGGAGGGGATCTACGGCGTGGCCGTGGACGTGTCCTCGTCCCTGATCATCTTGTTCACCATTTTCGGCGCCTTCCTGCAGTATTCGGGGGCGGGCAAGTTCTACATCGACTTCTCCTTCTCGGCGATGGGCGGCAAGCCCACCGGCGCCGGGCGCACGGTGGTGCTCGCCTCCTTCCTGCTCGGCGGGCCCTCGGGATCGGGTGTCGCGACCACGGTGACGCTGGGCGCGGTCGCCTGGCCGATGCTGGCCAAGGCCGGCTACGAGAAAAACGCCGCCGGCGGCCTGCTCGCAGCGGGCGGCCTCGGCGCGATCATCTCGCCGCCGGTACTGGGCGCCGCGGCCTTCCTGATCGCCGAGTTCCTGAAAATCTCCTATCTCGACGTGCTGCTGATGGCGTGCATCCCGACCATCCTGTATTACCTCGCGCTGTTCCTGATGGTCGAGATCGACGCGCGCAAATACAACATGGGCAACTTGCTGATCGAGAAGGCCGACACGGTGTGGAACCTGACCAAGCACTATTGGTACCACTTCCTGTCGCTGATCTCCATCGTTGCCTTCATGATGTGGGGCTTCTCGCCGGTGCTGTCAGTGTTCTGGGCCACCGTGGTGTCGTTCCTGACCAGCTTCCTGCGCAGCGACACCGCATTGTTTTCCTACGACCTGTTCCGCGGCAAGCGCCCGCTGCTGCCGCTGATCTTCAAGTCGCCCTTCGTCAAGGCGATGGAGGGCGGCTCGATCGGCGTGCTCAACGTCGCCGCCACCTGCGCCGGCGCCGGCATCATCGTCGGCGTGGTGACGCTCACCGGCCTCGGACTGAAGTTCAGCTCGATCGTGATCGACTACGCCGGCGGGTCGCTGCTGCTGACCGCGATCTACACCTCGCTGGTGGTGTGGATCGTCGGCCTGGCGGTGCCGGTGACCGCCTCCTACATCATCTGCGCGGTGATCGCCGCGCCGGCGCTGATCAAGCTCGGCGTCCCGGATTTCGCCGCGCACATGTTCATTTTCTACTACGCCGTGCTGTCCGAGGTCTCCCCGCCCACGGCGCTGTCGCCCTTCGCGGCCGCGGCGATCACCGGCGGCGACCCGTACAAGACGACCATGCAGTGCTGGAAATACACCGTGCCTGCGTTCCTGGTGCCGTTCATGTTCGTGCTCGATCCCGCCGGCCAAGGATTGCTGCTGA
>DAIRFM010000099.1:0-1944 GCA_036795025.1 Burkholderiales bacterium
AAACGGATTGTCGATGACCTTCCAGTCGGGGCGCGAGGCGAGGAGGTCGCTGCCGATCAGTCCGCGCAAGGGAATGAAGGGCAGGCCTTTCTGCCCGGCCTGCAGCGCCGCATGCACCGCCGGGCAGGTGGAGTCGAGGATGCGGATGCGGCGGTTGCGCAGGGCATCGATGAAGCGGTGCGCCGGCCCGAACTCCCCCAGCGTCACCGCCGAAGTCTCCAGGGTGGCGATCGCGCCGGCGCCGATCAGGATCTCGGCCTGCAGCCCGCTGGTCGGCACGCACACCAGGTGCAGGCCGCGCACGCCACGGCGCACGAGTTCGCGCGTGGCGGCCATGGCCACGCCGCAATTGTCCGAAGGCACCACGAGCTTGGCGCCATCGGGCACGGCAGCGGCCAAGTCCGCAAGCTCACATAGCGGTTGCTGGTTCATGCTCGATCTCCAATCCCGGGCTAGATCAGTCTGGTAACGCCATCGTACAACAGCTTCGCCCCGGTTACGAACAGGAAGCCGTAGCAGAAGCGGTAGAACAGCGCCTCGGGGATGCGTTTTCTCAACCATACGCCGCAGAAAATGCCGAGCACCCCCAAGGGCACGAGGCCGGCGGAGGTGGCCAGATTGCTGCCGTCGAACAGACCGAGCAGGGTATAGGGAATGAGCTTGACGAAATTCATCACCGCGAAAAACACCACCGTGGTCCCGACCAGCAGAACTTTGTCCATTCTCTGCGGCAGCAGATAGATCGACAGAGGCGGGCCGCCGGCGTGCGCGAGGGTGCTGGTGTAACCGGACAGGGCGGACCAGAAATAGCCTTTGCCTGGTGCGGGTACGGTCTTTCCCAGGCGCGGCGAGGCGCTGATCCAGCGTTGCAGCACGAAGCCGATCGCGACCGCCCCGAGCATGAGCCTCAAGCCGGCCTCGCTCACGTAGCGGAAAGTGAGCGCGCCCAGAATGATGCCTGCGATGCCGCCGGGCAGCATGATTTTCATGTTTTCGCGACTCCACTGGCCGCGGTAGGCCCACAGCGCAGCGAGATCCATGACGCACAAGATGGGCAGCATGATGGCGGCGGCCTGCGTCGCAGGCATGGTGAGCGCGATCAGCGGCACGGCGAGGATGCCGAGTCCGCTGCCGAAGCCGGCCTTGGAGATGCCGGTAATCAGCAGCGCGGGAATCGCGGCGGCGTAGAACAGGGGATCGGTGATCAAGATGGCTAAGCTTCGAATATAGGCGGATGCAGGCGGATTCTCGCTTCAGACAGACAAGTAAGCGGCGCGTATCGATTCGTTGGCGGCAAGCTCGGCCATCGTGCCCTGATAGCGGATATGGCCTTTTTCGATGATATACGCGCGATCGGCGACCAGGTTGGCGAAATGCAGGTTCTGCTCGGAGAGCAGCACGCACAGTCCTTCCTGCTTCAGTTCCAGGATGGTCTTGGCCATCTGCTCGACGATCACCGGCGCCAGGCCCTCGGAGGGCTCGTCCAGCAGGATGGCGCAGGGATTGCCCATTAGCGTACGGGCGATGGTGAGCATCTGCTGCTCGCCACCCGACATGTTCGCGCCGGGCCGGTCGCGCATGCCGGCCAGATTGGGGAACAGCCCGAACAGCTTCTCCGGCGTCCACTGCGGCGCGCCGGCGCGCGGCGCCTGTTTGCCCACCTCGAGGTTCTCCATCACGCTGAGATCGGTGAATATGCGCCGCTCCTCCGGCACGTAGCCCAGCCCGAGGCGCGCGATCTGATAGGGTTCGAGTCGCTCGATGCGCCGGCCGTCGAAGCTGATCTCGCCCGCGAGCGGCCGCACCAGCCCGATCAGGGTCTTCAGCGTGGTGGACTTGCCCGCCCCGTTGCGGCCCAGCAGCACCACCACTTCGCCGCGCTTCGCCGACAGGCTGAGGTCGTAGAGGATATGCGCCCGGCCGTAGGCGCTGTTGACGCCTTTC
>DAIRFM010000099.1:2044-6298 GCA_036795025.1 Burkholderiales bacterium
CTGCCCGAGCCGAGATAGACTTCCTGCACCTCGCGGTTGGCGCGGACTTCGGCCGGCTTGCCCTCGGCGATGAGTCTGCCGCGGTTCAAAACGATGATGCGGTCGGCGTGGGCGAATACCACGTCCATGTCGTGCTCGGTAAACAGCACGGCGATGTTGGATGCGCGCGCGAGCTCGGCGGTGAGTTGCATCAGGGCCACGCGCTCCTGCGGCGCCATGCCCGCGGTGGGCTCGTCCATCAGCAGCAGGCGCGGCTGGTTGGCGAGCGCGATGGCGAGTTCCACGCGCTTCAAGTCGCCGTAGGCAAGCACGGCACAGGGGCGTCCGGCCTGCTCGGCGATACCCACGCGCGCGAGGAGTTCCATCGCCTCGCCCACGTACTGCCGCTCGGCTAGCGAAACGACCGAGTTGAGCTTGCCGTGAAAATTGAGCAGAGCGGTCTGCACGTTTTCGCGCACCGTCATGGAAGAGAAGGTGGCGGTGATCTGGAACGTGCGTCCCACGCCCAGGCGCCAGATCTGGCGCGGCTTCAAGCCGATCAGGCTGCGGCCTTCGAACTCGGCGCTGCCGCTGTCGGCTGCGATCTGGCCGTTGAGCAGGTTGAAGCAGGTGGTCTTGCCCGCGCCGTTGGGGCCGATCAGCGCCAGCAACTCGCCCGAAGCAAGGCTGAAGGTCACGTCGCACACGGCCTGCACGCCGCCGTAGGCCTTGGACAGTTTGTCGACGCGCAAAACGTTCATATGCCGTTCTTTCGCGTGCGGGCTTCCCAGCGTTCGCGGATGAAGCCGGCGATGCCCTGCGGAAAAGCGAGCACCAGAAACAGGATGATGCCGCCGAGCACTGCGCGCCAGAACTCGGTCTGGCGCGCGATGGTGTCCTGCAGCCAGGTGAACACCGCGGCGCCGGCCACCGCGCCGGTGAGCGTCTGGATGCCGCCCATCAACACCATCACCAGACCATCCACCGAGCGCGGAATCGACAGCGTGTCGGGCGAGATGCTGCCTTTGGAAAACACGTATACCGCTCCGGCCAGGCCGGCGAACACGCCCGCCAGCGCGAAGCCCAGCCATTGCTGCCTGCGCACGTCGATGCCGATGGCATCGGCGCGCAGCGGCGAATCGCGGCCGGCGCGCAGCGCGTAGCCGAACGGCGAATAGACGCTGCGCCAGAGCAGCAGGATGCCGCCGGCACAGAGCACCAGCGCGAGATAGTAGAACGCGTTGTTGGAGGAGAGCCATGGCGCGGGCCAGATTCCGACCAGTCCGTTCGATCCGCCGGTGAAGGCATCCCATTGGTACACGACCGACCAGGCGATCTGGGCGAAGGCCAGGGTCAGCATGGCGAGATACACGCCCGACAGGCGCACGCAGAACCAGCCGAAGACGAGCGCCGCCAGGCCACCGGCAAGCGGCGCGAGCGCGAGCGCCAGTTCCATCGGCACGGTGTGCTTGAACAGCAGCGCGGCGGCGTAGGCCCCCAGGCCGAAGTAAGCCGCATGGCCGAAGGAATGCATGCCCGCGGGGCCCATGATGAACTGCAGGCTGACCGCGAACAGCGCGAACACCAGGATGTCGGTCAGGAGCACCAGCGTGTAGCGGTCGGAAAACACGGGGAGCAGCGCCAGCAAGAGCAGCGCCGCGGCCAGGGTTTTGAGCATGCCCGCGGAAGGCAGGCGGAGCGGCGGCTCGACCGAGGCGGCGCCGCGCGGTATGCCCTGTTGCCGTCCGAGCAAACCCCAGGGCCGGAATATCAGCACCACCGCCATGACGATGAATTCGACTACCAGCGTTAGCTTGGAGAACGAGAAGTCGATCCCGAACAGGCTTACGTTGCCGATGCCGATGCAGAACGCCTTGATCACGCCGATGAGTACGGCAGCGAGAAAAGCGCCGGGGATGCTGCCCATGCCGCCCACCACCACCACCACGAACACATCCGCAAGTATCGTCAGGTCCATGGTCAGCACCGCCGGCTCGCGCGGGATCTGGACCGCGCCGCCCAAGCCGGCGAGAAACGAGCCCAGCGCGAACACGCTGGTAAACAGCCATGCCTGGTTCACGCCCAGGGCGCCGGCCATCTCGCGGTCCTCGGTTGCGGCGCGCACCAGCGTGCCCCAGCGCGTGCGCGTGAGCAGCAGCCACAGGAGGACCAGCACCACCGGGCCGAGCGCGATCAGGAACAGGTCGTATTGCGGAAACTCGCGCCCGGCGATGGCCACCGCGCCGCCCAAGCCCGGCGCGCGCGGTCCGAGCAGGTCTTCCGGCCCCCAGGTCCACAGCGCAAAGTCGCGAATGATCAGGACCACGGCGAAAGTGGCGAGCAGTTGCAACAGCTCCGGTGCGCGGTAAAGGCGCCGCAGCAGCAGCCTTTCCACTATGGCGCCGAACAGGCCGACCACGATGCCCGCGCAGAGCACGCCGCCCCAGAAACCGAGCATGCCGCCGCCGAACGTTTTCACCAGGCTGTAGGCGGTGTAGATACCCAGCATGTAAAGCGAGCCGTGGGCGAAGTTGACGATGCGGGTGACGCCGAAAATAAGCGACAACCCCGCCGCGACCAGGAACAGCGACGATGCCGACGCGAGGCCGTTGAGAAGTTGGACGAAAATGGCGCTAAGGCTCAAGTGCGGCTCGATGGATTTCTTTTGCAGTGTGCCAAGCGAGGAGTTCCGCCCCGTTGACGGGAGAGGGTGAGTTTCGATTCCCCTTCAGCGCAGGGAGAGGGGAGGTGCAGGATATTTCGATTACTCCGCCGGCCGCATTTTTCTGACTTCTTCGTCGGAAGGCATGTACTTCGCGCCGTCGGCGAAGCTGAACGAACTCATGACGCCCTTGCCATCCTTCACGCCGAGGCGGCCGACGTAGGCGCCCATGGTGGCTTGATGGTCCAGCGCGCGGTAGGTGATCCTGCCGATGGGGGTGTCGACCTGCAGGCCTTTCATTGCCGCGACCAGTTTTTCCTGATCCAGGCTGGTCGCCTTCTTGATCGCCGCGGCGGCCGTTTTCATGGTGACGTAGCCGACGATGGAGCCCAGGCGCGGATAGTCGTTGTATTTCTTCTGGTAGGCATCGAGAAATTTCTTGTGCTCGGGGGTATTGATCGACTGCCAGGGGTAGCCGGTCACGTACCAGCCCACGGGGGTGTCTTCCTTGAGCGGGTCGAGGTACTCGGGTTCGCCGGCGATCAGGTTGAATACGACCCTGTCCTTGAACAGGCCGCGGGTCTGGCCCTCGCGCACGAACTTGGTGAGATCGGCCCCGAACAGCGAGGAGAATATGGCATCGGGCTTGGCGTCGGCCAGGGCCTGCGCCACGGCGCCGGCTTCGATCTTGCCCAGGGCGGGCGCCTGCTCGGTGACGAACTCGACATCGGGCTGCGCTTTTTTCAGCAATTCCTTGAACGCCGCCGTGGCCGACTGGCCGTATTCGTAATTGGGATAGACGATGGCCCAGCGCTTTTTCTTCAGCTTGACCGCCTCGGGGATCAGCATGGCGGTCTGCATATAAGTCGAGGGGCGCAGGCGGAAGGTATACCTGTTGCCGTTCTGCCAGACGATTTTGTCGGTCAAAGGCTCGGCAGCGATGAACAGCACTTTTTTCTGCTTGGCGAAATCCGCGACCGCGAGGCCGACGTTCGACGGGAAGGTCCCAATCAGGAAGGCGACGTTTTCGCGCGCGAGCAACTCTTCGGCGACACGCACTGCCTCGCCCGGATTACCCTGGTCGTCGCGCGAGACGACTTCGAGCTTGCGCCCGAGCACGCCGCCGGCGGCGTTGATTTCCTCGAGCGCGAGTTCCCAGCCCTTTTTGTACGGTTCGAGGAAGGCCGGAAAGACCTTGTAGCTGTTCATTTCGCCGATCTTGATCGTGCCTTGCGCGGCCGCAGGATTGCTGAAAACCACGGCCAGGGCTAGCATCACCGTGCCCAACAAAAACGTTCCGCGTGCAACCATCTCGTTCTCCCTGAGGTTCATTATTGCCGGCCGTTTCAGACCCTGACTTCCGGCGGCTAAGGCCCGGCGTTCCACACTCTGGCGGCTAGCGTAAGAATATACACAATTTCATCCGCCCGCGGTGCGACGGAGCGCCGTCGGTACGCGCACTCTCGCACGACGCGACGGCGATACCGGCGCCTGGTCATGAAACAGCGCCCGGTACGCAGCCTGGCGCGACTCGGCGCCGCGTCCAAGGGCACAGTAGTACGCGTGAGGCGTAAGGAGCGCATCGTCCTGCCCCAGCGCATTTGCACGGAAAC
>DAIRFM010000350.1:0-2206 GCA_036795025.1 Burkholderiales bacterium
GGCGGGATCGTCGCTCTCCTCGGAGGCAACGGCGCCGGCAAGACCACCACCCTGCGCGCGGTATCGAACCTGCTCAAGGGCGAGCGCGGCGAGGTGACCAAGGGCTACATCGAATACAAGGGCGAACGCATCGAGAAGCTCACACCGGCCGATCTGGTCAAGCGCGGCGTGATTCAGGTGATGGAGGGGCGCCACTGCTTCCCTCACCTGACGATCGAGGACAATCTGCTTACCGGCGCCTATAGCCGCAGCGTGGGCCGCGCCGAAATCGCGGCCGACCTCGAGATGGTCTATGGCTACTTCCCGCGCCTGAAACAGCGGCGCTCCAGCCTCGCCGGCTACACCTCGGGCGGCGAGCAGCAGATGACCGCGGTCGGGCGCGCGCTGATGGCGCGCCCGGCCATGATCCTGTTGGACGAGCCGTCCATGGGGCTCGCGCCGCAGATCGTGGAAGAAATCTTCGAGATCGTGAAAAGCCTGAACCAGAAGGAGCGCGTGAGCTTCCTCCTGGCCGAGCAGAACACCATGGTGGCGCTGCGCTACGCCGACTACGGTTACATCCTGGAAAACGGCCGTGTGGTCATGGACGGGGTGGCTTCGGATCTGGCGACCAATGAGGACGTGAAGGAGTTCTACCTTGGCATCTCCAGCGGCGGGCGCAAGAGCTTCAGCGACGTCAAGCATTACAAGCGCCGCAAGCGCTGGCTCGCCTGAGGTCCTGCAAGGCGCGCGAGCGACGCAAACGACGGACGGTTTTACGTTTAACGGAATTTCGACATGACTGAATATTACGACTCCCTCGAAACGCGCGATCCGGCCGAGCGCGAACAGGTGCTCCTGGCCGCGCTGCCGGCCCAGATCGCGCATGCCAAGAAGAATGCGCCCGGCTTCTCCCGCATCCTGGCCGATATCGATCCGGAGGCTGTCACCTCGCGCGCGGCGCTGGCCCGGCTGCCGGTCACGCGCAAGTCCGATCTGGCCGAGCTGCAGAAGCGGCAACCGCCGCTTGGCGGGTTGAATGCGACCCCATTGAACAAGTTGGCGAAAATCTTCGTTTCGCCGGGACCGGTTTACGAACCGCAAGGCGCGTCGCCGAACTGGTGGCGTTCGGCGCGGGCTCTGTTCGCCGCCGGCTTTCGCTCCGGCGACCTGGTCATCAACACCTTTGCCTATCACTTCACGCCCGCGGGTTCGATGCTCGAGTCGGGCGCGCTCGCGCTCGGCTGCACCGTGGTCCCGACGGGAATCGGCCAGACCGAAATGCAGGTCTCGACCATCGCCGATTTGCGCATCAGCGCGTTCATCGGCACGCCGTCTTTTCTCAAATTGATCGTGGACAAGGCCGACGAACTGAAGGCGGATCTCGGCAACCTGAAAAAAGCCATGGTCGGAGGCGAATATCTGCCGCCCGCGCTGCGGAAATCCTTGGGCGAGCGCGGCATCCGGGTAATGCAGTCCTACGCCACCGCCGACCTCGGCCTGCTCGCCTACGAATCGGCGCTGCCGGACGGTTCGGTCACCGAGGGCATGATCCTCGACGAAGACCTGCTGCTCGAAATCGTGCGTCCGGGCACCGGAGACCCGGTCGCCGCGGGCGAGGTAGGCGAAGTGGTGATCACCAGTTTCAATCCGGACTATCCCCTCATCCGTTTCGGCACCGGAGATCTGTCTGCGCTGCTGCCGGGCGCGAGCCCCTGCGGCCGCACCAATGTGCGCATCAAAGGCTGGATGGGGCGGGCCGATCAGACCACCAAGGTGCGCGGCATGTTCGTGACGCCGAAGCAGGTGGGCGAGATCGTGCGGCGGCACCCGGAGATCGTCAAGGCGCGTCTGGTGGTCGCCGGGACAACCGGTAATGACAGCATGACGCTCCGGTGCGAGCTCAGCAACAAAGACGCCTGGCTTGAACCGGCGCTCATCGCCTCGATCCGCGATGTGACCAAGCTGCGTGGCGAAATCGAATTCGTTCCCGCAGGCAGTCTGCCCAACGACGGCAAGATCATCGACGATACGCGCAAGTACGACTGACGCCGGCGCACATGCCGCGACGTTGCCTGGTTGCTTTCGTGCTGTTCGCGCTGCTGGCCTCGGGGACGCGCGCGCAATCCGTCCTGGGAGAAGAAGTCCCCTACATCCGGACGCCGCAGGTGGTGGTCGACAAAATGCTCGACCTGGCCGAGGTCGGCCCGGACGATTTTCTGATCGA
>DAIRFM010000351.1:0-2201 GCA_036795025.1 Burkholderiales bacterium
CATGGCCCTGTCGCTCGCCTTCACTGCCGGCGGCATCATCCTGCTGTACCTGCTATGGGACGCGAAGCCGGTCGAAGGCCAGACGCTGAACGCCGTGGCGTTCGGCGCCATTATCGAGAGCCTGGGATGGGATCCCTGGGTCAACAGGACGGCGCTGTGGACGGTCCTCGCCCTGGAAGGGGGCCTGTTGTTCGTCGCCGCCAATACCGGTTTTCTGGGCGGTCCGGCGGTGCTGTCGAACATGGCTGCGGATTCCTGGGTGCCGCACAAGTTCCGCTACCTCTCGACCCGGCTGGTCACCGAAAACGGCATCCTGGTGATGGGTCTCGCCGCGCTCGGCATCCTGATCTGGACCCGCGGCAGCGTGTCCCTGCTGATCGTCCTGTACAGCGTCAGCGTGTTTCTGACTTTCGCCATCTCTTTGTTCGGCCTGTGCATCTACTGGTGGCGGCATCGCGGGGAACAAGGCAAATGGATCGTGCGCCTGGCGTTGTCGGCCACCGGCTTCGTCGTGTGCTCGGTAATCCTGGCGATGCTGCTGGTGGAGAAATTCACCGAAGGCGGATGGCTGACGGCCCTGATCATCATCGCCATCATCGGCATCTGCCTCACCATCCGTAACCACTACAACTGGGCCAGGGAGCAGATCCGCAAGGTCGATGAAATATTCGCCAACCAGCCTTTCGGCAGCATCGTGACCTCGCCCAAACCCGATCCATCCCTGCCCACCGCGGTGTTTCTGGTGGGATCGAGCCGCGGCGGCGGGCTGCATGCACTGCTTTGGGTGCAGCGCATGTTTCCGGACCACTTCCGTAACTTCATCTTCCTCAACGTGCGCACGGTCGATTCGCACAGCTACGGCGGCAGCGAGGATATGAAAATGACGAAAATGGAAGCCAACGTGGCCCTTACCTATTTCGTCAATTTCTGCAACAGCAAGGGCTGGGCGGCAAAATCCTATCTGGCGTTCGGCACCGACGCGATCGATGAAGTCACCAAGCTGGCGGAGCAGGTGCACGAGGATTTTCCGAACTGCATCTTCTTCGCCAGCAAGCTGATTTTCGAGCAGGAGAACTGGCTCATCCGCCTGCTGCATAACCAGGCCGCCCTGGCGCTACAGCGCCGCCTGCACCTGCACGGCCTGCAAATGGTAATCTTGCCGATGAAAGTTTGATTCTGACTGCCTTGTAAATCGGTCAAGGACCTGATCAAAGCTTCCCTAAACGCAACGGAGATACGCTATGACTCTGGTAATGAAATCCGTGTTGATCACCGCCGGCCTCGGGCTGCTGTTCATGATCGTCGAATGGAACATGATGCGCAAGAAAAAGGAAGGCATCACCCCATCCGACAAGCGCAACCTGCGGGATCTGTTCTTGCTGACGCTGGGCGCGTGCGCGCTGGTGGCATTCGCGGTCGCGAACCTGTTTTAACTACACGCGGTAGGCTGAGCTATTTTCCTGCTTGGCTCTGCGAACTCTAGGTATACTTACAGGTTGCGCGAAGCACTGCGGCTCTGTCGTGTTGCGCTTCCTCAGAAGGCTCCATGTTGCACTTTTTCTCCCGCTTCAATTCCCAGGATATCGCCATTGATCTCGGTACCGCCAACACCCTTATCTACGTGCGCGGCAAGGGGATTGTCCTTGACGAACCCTCGGTCGTCGCAATCCGGCAGGAGAGCGGGCCCAACGCCAAGCAGGTAATCCAGGCCGTGGGCCTCGCCGCCAAGGGCATGCTCGGCCGCACCCCGGACAGCATCAGGGCGATCCGGCCGCTCAAGGACGGTGTGATCTCCGACTTCACTGTCACCGAGTTGATGCTCAAGCACTTCATCCGCAAGGTGCTCGAAACCCGCATATTCAGCCCCAGTCCGCGGATCATCATCTGCGTGCCCAGCGGCTCGACCCAGGTCGAGCGGCGCGCGATTCGTGAATCGGCGATTGGCGCCGGCGCTTCAAAGGTATACCTGATCGAGGAACCCATGGCGGCAGCGCTTGGCGCCGGCCTTCCGGTAAGCGAGCCAACCGGTTCGATGGTGGTTGATATCGGCGGCGGCACGACCGAAGTCGGCGTGATTTCCCTGGGCGGCCTTGTCTACCAGGGGTCGGTGCGCGTGGGCGGGGACAAGTTTGATGAAGCCATCATCAACTACGTGCGCCGCAATTACGGCATGTTGATCGGCGAGGCAACTGCCGAGCAGG
>DAIRFM010000100.1:0-3675 GCA_036795025.1 Burkholderiales bacterium
TGCCTTCGCCGCGCTCCAGCGCGATCATCCGCAGCAACGGCGCGAGTTGCTGCCGCTGCTCCGGCGCGATGCGCGCGGTTCCGAGGAACGCGGGGTTGGCCCCGCGGGTCCAGGATCCCTGCCCGTCGAGCTGAAGCGGTCCCTGAAGGGTGCGCAGGGACGCGCGCACAGTGGCGCCTTCGCCTTCGAAGCGCAGTTCGTAGTCGCCCAGAGGCGAGACCCGCGTGAACGCCGAACCTGCGCCGCGCCATTGCAACGTCGCGTTGCCTTCGGTGGCGTTGCGCCCTAACGCAAGGCGCGCGACGTGCAGCAGCACATCGCCGGTGAGCCCGAGCGGCGCCAGCTTGGGTATAGCCAGACCCAGTGCCGCAGCAGGCAAGTTGATGTCTGCGTCCGCCACTTCGATCTGCGACAGGGAAATCGTCACTGGAAATTGCTTCGCTGCCTGGTCCAGCACCACTTCGCCCCGGAGCTGTCCGCGCAGAAAATATATGGGCAGCACGCGCCAGGCAATGCTTTTTGCGACCGCGGTTCGTTGCATCCGATCGCGCATTTCGAGCTGCCCCGTCCCCGACCATAGCGTGCCGCGGGTGTCGGTGAGGCGCAGCCTGCCTTCGGTCGCTTGCTGAAGACCGGAGTCGATCAGGCTCGCCGGTGCCGTGACAACGAGCCCCAGGGCGTAAGCGCCTAGTGCTAGGCCAATCAGCCGCCAACGGCTCACTGCGGTTTGGCGCGGGTGAAGGTGGCCGTGACGCCCACCATTCCCGGCGTGGACAGGGTTTCGATCCGGCCGGTGTCCAGACGGATGCGCTCCGCTTGCAGGCTCGCGACCCAGGCAAGCCATTCCGCGAACGCAACGGCGCCGAATACCACCTGCACCTGATTCGCGTCCGGTGCATCGATGCGCACCAGCGCGCGCGCAAGTCCGGCAGCCTCGGCGCGGGCTTGCACTAGCGTGCGCAGATCGGTTTGCGATGCAGGTGGCGCCGGGATAGCGCGCACGCGCGCCAGTTCAGTCGCGTCCAGATCGAGGCGGATCGCCTGCGCGCGCAGTACAGTCAAAGACGCACCCAGTTGCGTGCGCGCCCGGTATGCCGACTGCGCAAGCCAGAGATAAAGCGCAGCTCCGACTACCGCGGCCAGAATGGCAATCACCACGCGATCACGCGGCGAGCGCGATTCCCAGAGTTTGCGCAGCCGCGCCCTCATGACGAACGCACCGTCAGGACCACCGTTGCACTGCCGGCGCGCGTTCCGGCAGGAGAAGTGTCGACACGCATGCCGGTCTGGAGCAAGCGCGCCACAATGCGGCGCACGCCAGCCTCTTCGACGGCTGCGAGTTCCAGCGTCATGCGCCCGCTTTCGTAGGATGTGATGCGCAGTGCGCCCGCCGGCACTTCCTTCAATGCAGTCGCCACTTTCTCGATCATCGGCAGGAAGTCGCCGCTATCGGATTGACCGGCGGCGTGCCGCGCGTCGGTGAGCTTGCGTTGCATCTGCAGCGCCGGGTCCGCCACCGCGACCGCGTCGGGAAAGGTTGTGCGAAAACGCGACTCCATTTGCGCTCGCAGGCTGCGTTGTTCGCCCGCGAGCCGCGTCCAGTCTACAATCAACGCCAGCGCTTGCACGGCGAGGGCGATCCCGACGAGCCAGGCCGCCGGCCGCAGTCGTTGCAGGGTACCCGGGAGCAGCCGCCAGCGTTGGCGCTCCTGTGCCAGGCTGACGCCCGCGTCGGGCGGCGCCCGGCGCCAGTCCCAGGGCCCTGCAAGGCGCAGCGCGACCCCGAGCTTGCGTTGCCATGCGTCGGGATCGGGCGCCGCATTCGACTCCGCATCGGGTGCGGTCATGGACGGATACAGCACGATGGATTTCGGTGCCTCGATACGTGCTTTCGCTTCGTCCAGCATCAGGCGCAACGACAGCGGGGGGGTTTCCCGGTCGCCGCAATCGGTTGCGGCGCCTTCGATTTCGCTGGTGCGCACGAATCCCTCGCGGCCGTCCCAGGCGAGGCTCCATTCTCCCGCCGTCATCGGCAGCATCAGGGTTTCGCAGTGCACCTCGTACTCGCCGATGCCGGCGGCTTCAAGTGCATCGTGCCAGGCTTTGAGTCCCTGCCGGTCGGTTACCGCGAGCACATCGGCATCTGCAGCGGATCCGAGCCAGCTCACCTGGTTGGCGTCGGGGTCGCCCAAAGTCTCTTCCTCGACCGCGAAGGCAAGCACGGATCCGGCGTGGCGCTTGGCCGAGTGCGGCAGGTTCGCGCGCGTGATCAGGACGTCTGTGGCGGGAAGCACCAGTTGGACGCGCTCTGCGCGCTGCGGCAACTGCGCAAGCGGGCCCTGTCCCACGACAGGTTCGCGCCCTTCGCTGACTAGCGCCCACTGGCACTGCTGCGGTGCATCGCGCAAGGAACCGTAGATTCGAAGCAAGCTCATAGGGAAACTCTGGTTAATGTGTTCATTTCAGACCGTCACAGGTATTTGCGCCAGATGATAATGGGCCACCCGGTGCCGGCGCCTGAGCGCGAAAGCAGCGCCCTGCCGCGCGCTTGCGCGCCGCCGATGGTCACGCGCAGGCTCGCCAGGAAGTAATCGCTGCTCACGCTGATGTCGCCGGCGGCGGCCACGGCCGCTCGCGGAAGCCGCTTCATGAAGTCGTTGGTGTCACGAAAATAGGCTCGATCGCGCTGTGCAACCATTGCCTGGGCGTTGCCAAGATCCAGGCCATCAATCACCGCGGCAAGCACTTCCGGCGGAGCCGTATTCACGTTGACGGCGGTGGATCCCGGCAGCGCCGTCACGTACGGGCGCAGGCGCGCGCGCACGCTGACGTCGAAGCCGGCGACCAGCGCGAGTTCATCCACGTCGATCAGCGGCCGGTTGGCGGTGAGATAGGGCGGATCCAAAGCGAGATAGTATGCGTCTTCGGCCCCGCCCTGCGGCTGCGGCTGGCTATCGTCGTCGATCCAGTCGACGAGCGTGTAAGCGAGCGCATCGGGCAAGCCCAGTGTCGCGAGCAGGCGCTGGAAATGCGCGAGCTGCGCGACGTTGACCTTTCCCTCCGATACCAGATTGTTCACATTGAATAGGCCCTGCTGATCTTCGATCTTTCCTACCAGCTCGCCGTTTTCTACCGGCATCGGCGGCAAGCGCAGGGCCCATGGCTCGCCCAGATGATCGACGTTGCTCAGGCGGCGATCGTCGCTCAACACGGCACGGGCCCAGTCCGCACCGGCCTGCAGCACCGCCCGCGCCTGAACATGTTCAGCGGTGAGTTCGAGCTGGCGCGCCCAGGTGCTTTGCGACACCATGATCGCCGCTGCGACCATTGCGGCCATGGCAACCACGCTGAGGGCGAGCACGATCGCGATGCCTCGCTCACGCGTTCTCATGATTGCAGCGCGAATACGCGCACGATTTCCTCGCTCGAGGCGAGCACAATGCGCAGGCGCACGGCCTGCGGAATAGGCGGGTCGGTCGGCGACGAGGGCCAGACATTCACCCACACAAGACCCGGATTGAGGTACTGCAGCTCGAATGTTTTCACGCCGGCGAGCACCGGATAGCGCGCGGGCAAAGTGCCGGGCGCGATATCGAGCCCCGGCCACAACCACAACTCGACTTCATCCTTTTCGTTCAGCCGGTACGCGATCCGGCGCGCGGTGTCCACGCCTTC
>DAIRFM010000100.1:3775-6275 GCA_036795025.1 Burkholderiales bacterium
GGACCGCACCGGGCGCGGCGCCGCGAGTTGCACGTCGCGCTCGAAGCGCGCGAGGAAAGCTGACACGCGGCGCCATTTGTCGGTCTCGGCCCGGGTGTGTTCGCGCGCATCGAGCACCGCACCGAGGCCGCGGTAGGACATCAGCGCGAGCAGCGACAGCACCAGCAGCGCGCTCAGGATCTCGATCAAGGTGAAGCCGCGCGCCCCAATGCGGCGAGCGCATGTCAGTCGCGCCTTGGCGCGCGGAGCGGCCTTCACCTTCATCTGGCCGACCCCGGCGAATTCACGACAAACCCGGCAAGGTGCGCCAGGGAGTGCGATTCCTCGGCGGTCGCGAAAACCCGGACATCAACGCGGCGGAATGACGGGTTCGGCGTGGCGATGACCTCCTCACGCCAGGCAAAGTCCAGACCGCCCTGGCGTCCCGCGCCGCGCTGTATTCCCGGCGGCAGCCAGTCGCGGCGGGCGCGATGCTCCGCCAGCAGGTTTTCGGCAACCCAGCCGGCGAGCAAACGCGAGCGCAGTTCGCCCAGATTGTTCGTGCCCTGTCCCGCCGCGCGCAGCGCCGACATGAGCGCGATCGAGATGATGGCCAGCGCGACCAGGACCTCGATCAGCGTAAACCCTGATCGCCTACTGCAGCGCCACGCCGCCATAGATATTTCCTTCGCCGGGCAGGGCACGCACGTCCCCGACCGGGGATCCCGCGACGAGGTAACGCTCCGCGGCGAGGGACAGTCCGATGGTGAAGGCCAGTGACGATCCCTCGGGGGCGAACTCCAGGCGCATCGCGCCCTGCGGCCGCATGTTTTCGACGCGAAAGCCGGAAATCGCCACGCCTTGCGGCAGGGTACGCGCGCGCAGCAGTTCGTTGTCGCGGATTTCGGACCAGTTGGAATCCTCATCGGAGCGCCAGAAGCGGTAGCCCGAATCGTCGGCTGTCCAGGCGATGGACTTGCCCGTGAGTTGCGCCTCAGAAGCGGCGAAATCCAGGAGTTGCGACAGCCTTTCCGCCTCCAGGCGAAGCACGGCGCGATCGTCCGGCCGCGTGATGGCGCTGACCAGGCCCACGAATAGACCCATGATCATCAGCACCACCAGCATCTCGATGAGGGTGAAGCCGCGCCGCCTTTTATATCCCCCAAACCGGATAGCGGTTGCGCTCATTCTGCAACAGTTTCCTAGAGATTCCAGGAGCCGATATCGGCGTCGTTGCCTTCACCGCCGGGCGCACCATCGGCGCCGTAGCTGAATACGTCGATCTCGCCGCGCACTCCGGGATTGAGGTACTGGTAAAGACTGCCCCAGGGGTCTTTGGGCAGGCGCTCGACGTACCCGCCAGGTTTCCAGTTGAGCGGGATCGGGGCCGTGGTCGGTTTGGCGAGCAGCGCCTGCAATCCCTGTTCGGTCGTGGGGTAGCGCTGATTGTCCAGGCGGTAGAGCTTGAGCGCCTGCATCAGGCTCGCAATATCCTGTTTTGCCGCGATTACCCGCGCCTCGTCCGGACGGCTGATGATTTTCGGCACCACCAGGGCGGCGAGAATGCCTAGAATGACCACGACTACCATTATTTCGAGCAAAGTGAAACCACGTTGCCCGCGATCTCCGATCAGCATCGACTAGCCTTCCTCGTCAATTGATTTGACTGCGCGTCGAAAACAACTGCGCCTCGAATACAACAGTTTATATTATATAATGCTTCACCACGCATCTGGTCGATTACTGCGCCCGACCTACACTTTTTACAGCGCGCGAATGACGAATACCAAGCATGCAGGTACTCCCGCTCGGACGATCGAGCCTTGCGCAAACGGCCGTCGTGTCATTGCTGACACTTGCCGCGGTGGCCGTCTTTGGCTTGGTGCTCGCGTACTGGACCTGGATCTGGTTCGCCCCGCGCGCGGAGCCGCGAGCGGAAGTCGCCGCCGTGGGGACGGCCAGTCTGGCGTCCGCCAGCCTTGTATTCGGCCGCGTGGAGCGCAACAAGAACACTGCCGCGCCGACCGGGATTGCGATCAAGTTGCTCGGCGTCGTGGCTGCGTCGGGTGGCAGGCGCGGGTACGCGGTAGTGCAACTTGAAGCGAAGCAGATTCTTGCGGTGCATGAGGGCGAGGACGTGACTCCCGGTCTCCGGCTCGCGGAAGTCCATCCGGATCACGTCATTCTGGAGCGCGGCGGGGTGCGCGAAACGCTCACCTGGCCGGAGAAGAAAGGATCTGCGTCCCCTTCTCCGCAAGCTGCGGGATCCGTTGCCCCACGAGCCGCAGAAGCCGCTGCTCCACAACCCGCGGAACCCGTTGCCCCGCGAGCCGCACAACCGGCTGCTACACGAGTCAGAGGATCCGCTGGTCGACAAAATGACAGCGATTAGAACCTATGATTTTCAAATGATGTCGCCATCGCTTATTCACGGCGCGCCCGAGGATCATCTATGAAGCATTACTGGTTACGAACTGGTTTTCTGTGGCTGGCCATCGTAGTCTCGAGCGGTCAGGCGTGG
>DAIRFM010000101.1:0-6238 GCA_036795025.1 Burkholderiales bacterium
GCCGGGTCGGGCTTGTTCAAAATGGGCGGGGCAAGATGGAACACCACTTTGTAGTCGCCCTCGAACATGCCTTCGATTTTCTGCATGAACGCGGGGTCCGAGTGCAGCCGGGCGACCTCGTACTCGTCCTTGTAGGCCATGAGCTTGGCGTAATAGCGAGCCACGGCTTCGGTGAGCTTGGTGCCACTGGCTTTCTCGGACTCGATCCGCCGCACTTTCTCCACCAGTTCCCTGTAGCGCGCCGCATAGGCGGCGTCCTGGTAGGCGGTCAGGAATTCGACGCGGCGCGCCAGCAGCTCGTCGAGGTTGCGCGACAGATGCTGGCTTAGGGGAATGACCTCGGCCGGGGCGGCGATCTTTTCCACGCGCGCCAGATCGACCGCGGCGCGCCGGCCCCAGACGAAGCTCTTCAGGTTGAATTCGACCTCCACGCCGTTCAATTCGATCGCCTTCTCCAACGCCGCGCCTGAAACCGGCACCCAGCCTTTCTGCCAGGCATAGCCGAGCATGAACATGTTGGTGGCGATGGAATCGCCCATCAGATTGGTGGAAAGACTGCCTGCCGCGATGAAGTCCACGTTGTTCTTGCCGCAGGCTTCGGCGATGTCGTGCTGCAGGTTGCTGCCCGGAAGCTGCCAGTTCGGGTTGCGCACGAAATCCGCGGTCGGCGCGGTGGTGGCGTTGATCACGGCGCGCGTCTTGGGCTCGCGCATCTTGGCCAGGGCTTCCGGGTTGGCCGCGACCACCAGGTCGCAGCCGATCACCAGGCTCGCCTCGCCGGTGCCTATGCGTGCCGCGTACAGATCTTCGGGTCTGTTCGCTATGCGCACATGCGACATCACCGGACCGCCCTTCTGCGCCAGTCCCGACATGTCGAGCACTGTCACGCCCTTGCCCTCGATGTGCGCGGCCACGGCCAGTATCTGGCCGATGGTGACGACGCCGGTGCCGCCGATGCCGGTCACCAGCACGCCGTAGGCATTGTCTATGGCTGCGGGCGCCGGTTCGGGCAGCGCGGGAAAATCGTCGGCTGTTTTTGCCGCGCCTGCCTTGCCCTTCTTCAGTTTGCCGCCCTCGACCGTGACGAAGCTGGGGCAAAATCCCTTGACGCAGGAATAATCCTTGTTGCAGGTGGACTGGTTGATCGTGCGTTTGCGGCCGTATTCGGTCTCGAGCGGCTCCACCGACAGGCAGTTCGATTTGTCGCTGCAGTCGCCGCAGCCCTCGCACACCATCTCGTTGATGACGACGCGCTTGGCCGGATCGGGAAAGGCGCCGCGCTTGCGCCGGCGGCGTTTTTCCGAGGCGCAGGTCTGGTCGTAGATGATGGCCGATACGCCCGGCAGCTCGCGCAGTTCGCGCTGCACCGCGTCGAGCTCGTCGCGGTGGCGCACGGTCACCCCCGGCGCCCAGTTGATGCCCGCGGGATATTTCTCCGGCTCGTCGGTGACGATGATGATGGGGTCCACGCCCTCGGCGGCGATCTGGCGCGAGATCGTCGCCGGATCGAGCGGGCCGTCGTGCTGCTGGCCGCCGGTCATCGCCACGGCGTCGTTGAACAGGATCTTGTAGGTCATGCTGACCTTGGCCGCGCAGGCGGCGCGGATCGCCATCAGCCCGGAGTGGTAATAGGTGCCGTCGCCGAGGTTGGCGAAAATATGCTTGGTGTTCGAGAACGGCGCCTGGCCGATCCAGGGCGCGCCTTCGCCGCCCATGTGGGTGAAGGTCGAGGTGTTGCGGTCCATCCATACCGCCATGAAGTGGCAGCCGATGCCGGCGGTGGCGCGGCTGCCTTCAGGCACGCGGGTGGAGGTGTTGTGCGGGCAGCCGGAGCAGAAGTAGGGCTGGCGCAGTGTCACCACGTGCGGCCGGGCCAGCGCTTTCTCCTTGAACTCGAGAAAGGCGAGGCGCTCGCGGTAGCGCCCGCCCAGTTGTTGGTCCATGCCGAGCTTTGCCAGACGGCTGGCGAGGGCGCGGGCGATGATCGCCGGCGAAAGCTCGTAGCTCGCCGGCAGCAGCCAGGTGCCGGCGGGCTGGCCCGCGGCCTGGCTCCATTCGCCGTTGTCGTCGAATTTGCCCACCACGCGCGGCGGTCTTTGATCTGCGCGCCACTCGTACAGTTCTTCCTTGATCTGGTATTCGATCAGCTGGCGCTTTTCCTCCACCACCAGGATTTCTTCCAGGCCCTGGGCGAATTTGCGCGCGCCCTGCGGCTCCAGCGGCCAGGTCATGGCCACCTTGTACAGGCGGATGCCGAGGTCGCGCGCGGTGTGTTCGTCGATCCCCAGGTCGTTGAGCGCCTGCATGGTGTCGCCGTAGGACTTGCCGGTGGTGATGATGCCCAGCCGCGCGCGCGGCGAGTCCCAAACGATGCGGTCGAGCCCGTTGGCGCGCACGTAGGCGAGCGCGGCGTAGACCTTGTAGTCGAGCAGGCGCACCTCCTGCTCGAGGATGCCGTCGGGCCAGCGGATGCCGAGGCCGCCCGGCGGCAGCACGAAGTCTGTCGGAATCTTCACCTGCACGCGATGGGGATCGATATAGACCGAGGCGCCCGACTCGACCACGTCGGTGACGCACTTGAACCCGACCCACAGGCTGGCGTAGCGCGACATGGCGAAGCCGTGCAGGCCGTAGTCGAGATACTCCTGCACACTCGCCGGGTTCAGCACCGGGATGCAGCAAGCCTTGAGCATGTGTTCGCTCTGGTGCGCCAGCGTGGAGGATTTGGCGGCGTGATCGTCGCCGGCGAGCACCAGTACGCCGCCATACTTGGAGGTGCCGGCAGCGTTGGCGTGCTTGAACACGTCGCCGCAGCGGTCCACGCCCGGGCCCTTGCCGTACCAGATGGAGAACACGCCGTCATACTTGGCGTCGTTGAACAGATTGAGCTGCTGCGTGCCCCAGATGGAGGTCGCCGCCATGTCTTCGTTCACGCCGGGCTGGAACTTGATGTGGTGAGTCTCGAGGTGTTTTTTCGCTTTCCACAGCGACTGGTCCAGCCCGCCGAGGGGCGAGCCGCGGTAGCCGGAGATGAAGCCCGCGGTGTTGAGACCGGCGGCGACGTCGCGCTCGCGCTGCAGCATGGGCAGGCGCACCAGGGCCTGGGTGCCGGTGAGGAAGACACGGCCGGAATCGAGCGTGTACTTGTCTTCCAGCGTGACTTCGTGGAACTTGGCTGGGGCGTTCATTGGGGATCTCCTTGCCGATGAACCGATCGCCGCAGGATTCGGGGCGACGTATTTTTTGACAGCTAGTATATGCCGGAGGTTCGGAAATATCTTGCCTATTTGTGCCTCGATATAGGAGGATTGCGAATTCCGGATACCGTTAATCAATCGATCATCGCCATGCGACAAATTACAGTATGAACACATCGCAAGTCATTATCCAGTACCTCGCCGCCGCAGGCATCCGTCATATTTTCGGCTACCCCGGGGATCCCTCGGTCGAGTTTCTGGAGGCGGCACGCCGGGAAGGCATGAGCTTCGTCCTCGGGTCGCGCGAGGGCACCGCCGGCCTGATGGCCGAAGCGTACGGCCAGCTTACCGGGCGTCCCGGTGTTTGCCTGTCGACGCTCGGCCCGGGTTCGACCAACCTCGTCAACGCCGTGGCGAATGCCTATCTCGACCGCGTTCCGATGCTGGCGATCTCCGGTCAGATCGAGCGCAAGCGCGAGCCCTATTTTACCCACCAGGTGGTCGATCACAACCGCTTGTTCTCGCCGATCAGCAAATGGACGGCGGCAGTGCAGCCGAACACCGTCGCCACCATCATGCGCAAGGCGCTGCGCATCGCCACCGCCGAACGCCCCGGGCCGGTCCACCTCACGACCGCGGCCGATGTGGTCGGGGCCGAAGCGACGGACAACGAGGTTAAGCTGCCACCCATGCGCTCGCGGCGGACGCCGCAGATTTTTTCCGCCGGCGCGGCGGAAGCCGACCCGGTCAAACGTCTGAAGTCTACGCGCCGGCCGGTAATTCTGGCGGGCATTTCGGCGGTGTGGAGCGGCGCGACCGAGTCGCTCGCGCGTCTGGCCAAGACCATCGGCGCTCCGGTGGTCGTGGCGCCGATGGCCAAGGGCGTGATACCCGAGGATCATCCTTTTTATGCTGGCACGCTCGACATGGCGTGCAACGGATTCATCTGGGATTTCCTCAAGGGCGCCGACCTCCTGCTTGCTGTCGGCTTCGATGCCGTCGAACTGATCAAGCCCTGGCCGCTGACCATGCCGACCATCCATATCGACACCGTTCCGAACACCGACCAGATCTACCAGGCCGACCTGGAAATCGTCGGCGACATCCCGGATATACTGGAAGCGATCGCGGCCGCCGCCGGCAGCCTTGCGCGCTGGAGCGAAGCCGAGATCGCCGCGCACCGCAGAAAGCTTGCCAAACTCTATTACGCGGGGCGGGTGGCGGGACGCATGAACCCGACCGACGTGGTCGATGTCGTGAGGGCCCTCATGCCGCGCGACACCGTGGTTTCGACCGATGTCGGATCGCATAAGCTGCTGGTCGGTCAGGGCTGGACGACCTATGGTCCGCGCACGCTGCTGATGTCCAACGGCCTGTCCTCGATGGGATTTTCGCTGCCTGCCGCCATCGCCGCCAAGGTTGTGCATCCGGACAAGCAGGTCGTTTGCTTCGTCGGTGACGGTGGTCTGGCGATGGTCCAGGGCGAGCTTCGGGTCGCTGCCAGCCTGAAAATCGACCCCATCGTCGTCGTTTTCTGCGACAACAGCCTGAACCGGATAGAGTTGAAGCAGATGGCGCGTCAATATCCCAGCTGGGGAACGGTGATCGATCCGACCGACATGCATATGCTGGCTCGCTCGATGGGCTGCGATGGCATCGATGTCGACAGCATCAAGGCGCTCGAAGGCGCACTGGCCGGTCCGCGCGCCAAGGATCGACCGTTGGTCATCGGCGCGAGGATCGATCCCGGTCAATATGCGGCGCAGTTCTGATCCCCTCATTTCGCAATGAGATCCAAAGACGTGATTGATCAGCAACGTGCGGCCCCGGGAATTGTGGTCGCCGGAATTCCTCCAGCGTATCGCCCGGCTATGCGCTTAGCCAGCGGCGCAGTGCCGCATTCACTTCGGCCGGTTTTTCCAGGGTTGATAGGTGGCCGCAGTTTTCGATGACTTCGAGCCGCGCGCCCTTGATGCCGGCAGCGATTTCCTCGTGCCGGGCCAGGGGAGTCAGCGCATCCTGCCGGCCGCAAAGCACCAGCGTCGGGCAGTCGATGGCGGCGAGCAGGCCCAGGCTATCAGCGCGGCTCATGATGGCCCGCTGTTGGCGCACGAAGGCTTCTTTGCCGACGTTTTTCGCCATCGATTTGACGACGTTGGTGAGCGCGGACTCACCGAGCCGCGAAGGATGGATGAGCAGCGGCAGCAGCACATCGGAGATGCCGAGGAACTTTCCGCGTTCGGCCAGTGCGATGAAGTCCGTGCGCTTCTGCGTCTGCTCGGGCAGATCGGCGCCCGCGGCGGTATCGAGCAGCGCGAGCCTGGCGACGCGCTGCGGCGCCTGACGCATGATCTCGAGCGCAATGTAGCCGCCCATCGACAGGCCGGCGAGAGCGAAGCTGGCGAACGGCGCGCCGGCGAGCACGTCGCGCGCCACGCCGGCCATGGTGTCGGAGCGGGTGTGTTCCGCGATCCAGATGTCGGCGATATCGTCCAGGTTCGCGACCTGGGGCTGCCACAGCTGTGCATCGCACAGCAGGCCTGGGACCAGGATGAGAGGGAATTTTTTCATAAATACCGCTTCAAGAGTCCTGATCGCGCCTGGCGCCGGGGTCGGTTCGGGCGGCAAAGGCTTTGGACCGGTCGGGCTTGCAAGCTGGGGAACGAAACCGGGAGAATCTTAGCACCAGCCGGCGCGGGGCGCGTAACACCCGTTACGCCGCCAGCGCATGGCCGGAGCGCATGCGGCGGAGGGCTGCCGGGAATCGAAAGCCTGTTTGACTGCATGGAGGAAAACGCGCATAATCTTCCGTTTCGTTCGGAGGGGTGCCCGAGTGGTTAAAGGGGGCAGACTGTAAATCTGTTGGCCTTGCGCCTACGTTGGTTCGAATCCAACCTCCTCCACCAGGATTCTTGCGGCGCGGGTTGGCAGTATGCACTGGGTGGCAAAAGGGTTCGGTCGTGAAACGCGGGTGTAGCTCAATGGTAGAGCAGAAGCCTTCCAAGCTTACGACGAGGGTTCGATTCCCTTCACCCGCTCCA
>DAIRFM010000352.1:0-2173 GCA_036795025.1 Burkholderiales bacterium
CGACGCCGAGAAGCGCCACGCCGCCGCGCTGATGCGTGTGAATCACTGCGGCGAGGTCTGCGCCCAGGCCCTGTACCAGGGCCAGGCGCTGTCTTGCGGCGAGCCTGCGGTGACGCAGGCGCTCGCGCAGGCGGCGCGCGAGGAGACCGAGCACCTCGCCTGGACCGCGCAGCGCGTCACCGAACTGGGCGGGCGCCTGAGCCTGCTCAACCCGCTCTGGTACGCGGGATCGCTCGCCCTGGGCTATGCCGCGGGCAGGTTCGGCACGCGCTGGAACCTGGGCTTTCTGGCCGAGACCGAGCGTCAGGTCGAGACGCATCTGGAGGGCCATCTCGAGCGCCTCGCGCCACAGGATGCGAAGACGCGCGCCATCGTCCTGCAAATGAAACAGGATGAGAGCGCCCACGCCCGAACCGCCTATTCGCTGGGTGCGGCCGAACTGCCCGAGCCGGTGAAGCGCGCGATGCGCGCCTCCGCGCGCGTGATGACCCAGGCTTCCTACTGGGTTTGAGAGGACCTGCAAAAAATTGTCATTCTGAGGCCGCAGGCCGAAGAATCTGCTTTTTGCTCTCACTGAAAAGCAGATTCTTCGCTTCGCTCAGAATGACAAAATTGGAATTATTGGAAATTCCCTTAACAGCCTGTTCGCACGGACCAGCTAGCAATCACTCGGCCACGATCTCGTAGTCGTGCGTGATCTCGGCGGTCTTGCCCAGCATGATCGAGGCGGAGCAGTATTTCTGGTGCGACAGCTTAATTGCGGACTCCACCATGGATGGCTTGAGGTTCCTGCCGCGCAGCACGAAATGCATGTGGATGCGGGTGAATATCTTGGGGTCGGATTCGGCGCGCTCGGCTTTCAACTCGACGCTGCAGCCATTGATCTCCTGCCCGCTTTTCTTCAGGATCACGACCACGTCGTAGGCACTGCAGCCGCCGGTGCCGAGCAGCACCATTTCCATCGGCCGCGGGCCGAGGTTACGCCCGCCGCCTTCGGGCGCGCCGTCCATCACCAGCGCGTGCCCGCTGCCGGTTTCGGCGACGAAGCTCACCCCGTCGATCCACTTTACCCTGCATTCCATCATTCACGTCCTTCGAGTGCGTAATAAAACGAGGAGCTGTGTCTCCTCTCGCTGCCTCAGGCGAATGCCGTCAGAAAGTTGTTGGCAACGGCATGTTTGCAGAGGAGCCGGCATTGTAGCCCAGCCGTTCTGGGTTTGGTTTGACACACCGGCGCCTCTGACATACAATTACGCCCTTTTCCGCGAAGCCGTTTAGCCCATGAAAACTTTTTCCGCCAAGCCGCATGAAGTCAAGCGCGACTGGTTCCTGATCGACGCCACCGACAAGGTGCTCGGACGCGTCGCCACCGAGGTTGCACGGCGCCTGCGCGGCAAGCACAAGGTCATCTACACGCCGCATGTGGATACCGGCGATTTCATCGTCGTCGTCAACGCGGCCAAGTTGCGCGTCACCGGCGACAAGGCCGACGACAAGACCTATTATCGCCACAGCGGCTATCCCGGCGGCATTTCCCAAACCAGTTTCGGCAAGATGCAGGCGCGCTTTCCCGGACGGGCGCTGGAAAAGGCGGTCAAGGGTATGCTGCCCAAGGGCCCGCTGGGCTATGCCATGTTCAAGAAACTGAAGGTGTACGCCGACGGCGAGCATCCGCACGTTGCACAGCAACCCAAAGCGCTGGAGATTTAACCGATGGCTGAGACCAACTACAATTACGGCACGGGCCGCCGCAAGACCTCCGTGGCGCGCGTGTTCATCAAGCCCGGCAAGGGCAAGTTCATCGTCAACGACAAGGCGCTGGACGAATATTTTGCGCGTGAAACCGGCCGCATGGTGGTGCGCCAGCCGCTGGTGCTGACCGATCATCTGCAGACGTTCGACATCAAGGTGAACGTCGATGGCGGCGGCGAATCCGGCCAGGCCGGTGCGGTGCGCCACGGCCTCACCCGCGCCCTGATCGAATACGACCCCGCGCTCAAGCCCGCGCTGTCCAAGGCCGGGCTGGTGACGCGAGATGCGCGCGAGGTGGAACGGAAGAAGGTGGGCTTGCACAAGGCGCGGCGTGCAAAGCAGTTCTCCAAGCGGTAACGCTAGCCCGAGGAAACACGACAAAGCCGCCCTTCGAGGCGGCTTTTGTTTTTTTGTGTGCGTA
>DAIRFM010000102.1:0-6151 GCA_036795025.1 Burkholderiales bacterium
GTCAGAAAGGTTCCTCCCATGCCGACTATCATCATGGTGAGTCCGAAGGTCCATTTGGCATTGTCCATGGGGTGCTTTCAGAGAACAGAAGGGCCAGGCGCGCGCTGCCAGATTATATTGGTATCCCGGCCGAGCGTCCATTTGTTAAGGGAATTGGTATCATGAAACTCTTGCCAGTCGCTGCGGCCGGGAAGATACTGAAGGAAGGCCCAGAATAGGACCGAAGCAAAACAAGCGGTATCCGGTTAAACATGGTTTAACGGAGGAGGTAGCGATGTACAAGAAAATCCTGATGGCATTCAACGGATCGCGCGAGGGCCGGTCGGCACTGCTGGAAAGCGCCGAGATCGCCGCGTTCATCAAGGCGGAGACGCATCTCTTGGCCGTGGCCGGCATGCCGCCCAGCCTGTTCCTGACCGAGGGGTTCCTGCCCGAAGAGTTGCTGGAAGAGGAAAAAAAACGCACCCAGGAGATCCTCAACGAGGGCATCAAGCTCCTGCAGGAGCAGGGATTCAATACCACAGGCCACCTTACCGTGGGCGAGCCGGTGGAGGAGATCTGCCGCGTCGCCGCCGAACTCGGGGTTGATCTGATCGTGCTCGGACACCGGCAGAGGCTTTCATTTGCGGCGCGATGGTGGAAGGGCTCGGTCGGCGCTTCCCTCCTCGACTATGCGCCCTGCAGCATCCTGATCGCGCGCGCTAGTCCCGCTGCCTCGCAGCGCTGAAAATTTTATTTTGATTCGCTATCAACCTTTGTGCTATTTGTCCGTTAGCAAAGGTAAGGCAGTGAGTTGCTGCCTGCCCCCGCGACGGATGATCCATGAGCTTGCTGAGCCAATTGTTTGCCGAACAGGAAATTGCCGAGCAGCCCTACGGCGCAGAAGTGCTGTGCTCGAACTGGGTCGAGCGTCCGCTGGAGCAGCCGGCGATGGCGGGGCGGGCCGCCGCTCTGGAGCGCCTGCGTGAAACCGACGCCTTGACCTTCCTCGCCCGCATCTACGCCAGTCAGCGCTGTTAGAGAATCCCGCGCCGCGTGGCGTGCTGGATTTCTCTATAATCAAATAGTTCTGAGTTTTTCCATAGGGCGTCCATGAAGCTGGTTGTTGCCGCCGCTAGATTGCTCTTGCCTGTTCTGGCGGTCGTGCTTGCGCTAGGCGTGGATCTGTCGGCCTACGCCCAGGCGCAGCAGAAAGGGCGGCCGCCGGCGCCGCGCCCAGGGCAGCAGGCAAAGCGCGTCGATGACCGGCATTGGCAGGAACTCATGGATCAGGCCGAGGCGCAGATCGCCAAGGGCGAGTACGCCCGCGGCGAAGACACCGGAAGACAGTTGGTCGAGGAGGCACAGAGGATATTCGGCGACAACCACCCCGATACGGCTACCAGTCTCAATGTCATCGCCGATGCCCAAATGCGGCAGGGGAAATATGCCGAGGCGCAGAAGAATTTCAGTGCGGCCCTGGACATTTATGAAAAGCGGCTGGGGCCGGAGCATGTCGATACCGCTGCCGCGCTGAACAATCTGGCGCTGGTGCTGGAAAAGCTGGGCGATTACCCCAGCGCCGAATCGCTGTTGCGCCGCTCGCTGCGCATCCTGGAAAAAGCACTGGGCAAGCAGCACCAGGACACCGCCACCGCCCTGTCCAACCTCGGGCGGGTACTGGACCTGCAGGGCAAATACAGCGAAACCGCCGGCGGCGGAGCGGGCGAGGATCCCAAGCAGTTGAGCGCGCGCGCGCAAGAGTTGATCGATCGCGGCCAGTACAAGGAGGCCGAGACCCTGCAATATCGAGTGGTCGCGATTCATGAGAAAACCCTGGGCAAGGAGCACCCGATTACCGCGACCAGTCTGTCCAACCTTGGCAATGTGGTCTACCTGCAGGGCAAGCTCAAGGAAGCCGAAGCGGTGCATCGGCGTGTTCTGGCGATACGCGAGAAAGTGCTGGGGCCGGAGCACCCCGACACCGCCACCAGCATGAACAACCTCGCCAACGTGCTGCAGGAGCAGGGAAAGGACGAGATGCTGTCGCCGAGCGAGGCGCGCGCCCAGGCGCGATTCAACCTGCAGGTTTATACCGAGACCGAAAACCTGTTTCGCAAGGCCCTGGCGATCCAGGAGCGCACCCTCGGCCCCGACCATCCGGCCACGGCCAATACGCTCAACAACCTCAGCACTTACCTCGACCGCCGCGGCCGGCCGGAAGAGGCCGAGCCGCTGCAGCGGCGCGCGCTTGCCATCCTTGAAAAGCGTCTGGGTCCCTTGCACCCCGATACCGCGGCCATGCTGACCACGCTGGCGGTGATGCTCGACCGCCAAGGCAAGTTGACGGAAGCGGAGGCACTGTACCGCAAAGCGGTCGAGATCGCGCGCCAGGCGGGCAACCCTCGTATATTGCTGCTGAACAGCAGCCGGCTCGGATACGCTCTGGCCAAGCACGGACGCTATCGCGAGGCGCTGCCGTTCTACAAAGAGGCGGTCGACACGCTCGACTACCTGTACGTACGCACGCGCGGCCTGTCGGAGGATACCCGGGCGGCGTTTCTCGGCCAGTACGGCAATATTTATCTTGAAACCATCAAGGTGCTGCTGCAGTTGCACCGCACCTCGCCCCAGGCCGGATACGACCGCGAGGTGCTCGAGATCGCGTCGCGCAATCAGAGCCGCGTTTTTACCGAGATGATGCGCCAGGCCGACGTGGCCAAATTCTCCGCCGATCCGGTGTTCCTCGGTCTGAAGCGGAAGCGCGAGGATCTGCACGAGAAAATCGAGAACCTGCGCCTGGCCATGGTCACCATGCCGCTGAATCAGCCAGGAACGGACGCGCGCCGCAGCGATCTCGCCGCTCAGCTCGCGGCCGCGAACGGGGAGCTGACGCCCTTGGAGGATGCGCTGTGGCGCGACTATCCGCGCTTCATGGAGTTGACCAACCCGCGTCCGGTCACCCTGCAGGATTTGCAGCAGAAGCTGCTGCGGCCCGATGAAGTGCTGCTCTCCTACGTGCTGCTGCCGCAGGAGGTGGCCATATTCGCGGTGACGCGCGAGCGCTTCCAGATGGTCAATCTCCCGGTCAAGCGCGAGGACGTGGCGCAGCGCGTGCGCGCGATCCGCCGCGCGATCGAAAAAGTGGCGGTTGGAGAGTCGGTGCTGTTCCTGCGCGAAATCGAGCCCGCCAACCTGAATTCCCTGTATCGGGACCTGGTGGCGCCGCTGGCTTCCGCGCTCGCCGGACGGCAAAAGATCATCGTGGTGGCCGACGGGCCATTGCTCACGGTGCCGCTCGAGTTGCTGGTGACGCGGTACGGCCCGGCTGAACAGCAGGCGTTCGAGTCAACGCGCGCGGCGAGCGATGGCAGTGCCGGGCAACCCTTCCTGGGCGAATACGGCGCGCTCAGTTATCTGGGCCAGGAGCATCGCTTTGCTTATCTTCCCAGCTTGTCGGCGCTGGCGTCGCAGCGTCTTTACCCGAAGCAGCCCGCGGGTCTGCGCCAGGAACTCACCGCGTTTGCCGACCCGATATTTGCTCCGCCGCCGGGACAGAGCTATTCGCCCGCCACGCGCGCGGCGCTGGGTCTGCTCGCCAACAATTACCGCGTCGGCAAGGACGGCCTGCCTGACATTCCGCGTTTGAAGGAGACCGCAGACGAGGCGCGGAGCATCGCCCAGATCCTGGGCGGCAGCAATCGCATGTTCATCGGCGACGAGGCGCAGGAGCACATGGCGAAATCGGGTGAACTCAAGAACAGCCGCTACGTGCTGTTTGCCACTCACGGCTTTCTCGGCGGCGAGTTCCTGCCTGGCACGGAGCCGGCTGCGGACCACGCGGCCGGCGCGCCGAGGGCGAAGGGTGGCGCGCAGCCTTCGCTTGCGTTGACCCTGGTCGGCGACTTGCACGGCGAGGACGGCATGCTAACCATGAAAGAGGTGATCGAAGACGTCGAGCTGAACGCCGACCTGGTCGCACTGTCGGCCTGCAATACCGCCGGCGAAACGGCACAGGCCAATAACGGCGAGGGTTTTGCCGGGCTGACGCGAGCTTTCATGTTCGCCGGCGCAAGAAGCCTGCTCGTATCGCATTGGAGCGTGGACAGTTTGTCGACCGAGGCGCTGATGACTTCGACGTTCCGCCACATCAAGCAGGGCGAGGGCGCGCTCAAAGCGGTGAACGACGCCCAGCGCGAGCTCAGGGACGGCAGTTACACCAGCGGGCAATATCGTTTTTCGCGCAGCCATCCGTTCTTCTGGGCCGCGTTCGTCTACGTCGGGGATTGATGGCGACCGCCCCGAGCCTGTCGTTCCGCCTGCGCCGCTTCTGGCGCTTTATCCTTGTGGTGGTCGTCGCCTTCGGCTGCACCGAGGTCATGACGCGGCTGGGGTGGTTGGATTCGCTGGAGAATGTCTACTACGATTACTGGCACCAGTTTGCCGGCAAGCGCCGCGACGCGAAGTACTCGGCGGTGGTCGCGGTGGACGAGCAAACGCTGGATGTATACAAGGATGATCCGCTCGCGTTCTGGCAGCCGCACTTCGCGCGCGCGATGGAGACGCTTACTCGCGCGGGGGTGAAGGTCATCGGGCTGGACTATCTGTACCAGGTAAGCGCCGAAGACTGGCTGAGAAAGCTCAACCTGCCGGGCGGCGACAGCAGCCGCAGCTACGACTCGCCTTTTCGCGCACAGTTGGCCGCGGGAAACAAGATACTCATCACGCAGCTGGTCGAGCTATCCAACGGGGAGGGGAGGCTGCTGCTCCCGCCGCGGGACCACCTGTATCTGCTGCCCCAGGGTATTAACGATCTCGGCATTGCCAATTTGAACCCCGACGAGGACAACTCGGTGCGGCGTTTCTTGCCGGTGTTCGACCCCGATCCGGGAAAGCCCGCCATGGGTTTCGCCACCCAGCTCGCGTTGCGCGCCGCCGGGCTCGATCCGACCTTGAATGAATGGGACATCGCGGGAGTGAAATTGCCGCGCGAAGCGCGGCCGCGTCTGATCGGATATGTAGGTCCGCCCGGCACCATACCCACCGTATCGATGAGCAAGCTGCTCAAACCCGATGCCCTGGCGGATCCCGAGGTGCGGCAGTTGCAAGGCCGCGTCGTGATCATTGCCGCCAACGATCGCGGCACGCAGGATCGCCATCCCAGCCCCTATTCGCGCGCAATATTTGGCAAGCAAAGCGATCAGATGATAGGCGGGGAGATCCACGCCAATATCGTCGAGACCATCCTCTCCGGGCACTACCCGCGCCGGCTACCGCTCGCGGTCGAATGGATCTATGTGCTGGCGCTGGTCGTCATTGCGGCACTGCTTTACCTGCGCCTGCACCCGGCAGGCGGCTTGGTCGTCGCCGTGGCGCTGGGCCTCGCGTGCCTCGCGCCGGCATGGTTCATGTTCCTGGACGACTGGCTGCTGCCCGTGGGCAGGATGCAGATGGCCCTGGGCATAGGTTTTCTCACTACGCTCGGCCTGCGGCTTACCGGCGAGGAGCGCGAGCGCGCGCGGCTGAGGAAAATGTTCGGCCGTTATGTGTCCGATGACGTGGTCAAGGTGCTGACCGAGGGCGAGCGCCCCGACCTTTCCGGAGAGTCGGTGCATGTGACGATACTGTTTTCCGACATCCGCAATTTCACCACTATTTCGGAGAAGCTCGACGCGCACGAGGTGGTGGAAATGCTCAACGCGTATTTCAGCCGTACCACCGAGCCCATCCTGATTGAAGGCGGGATGGTCAACAAATTCATCGGCGATGCGGTGATGGCGATTTTCGGCTCGCCGGTGCGGCATCCCGACCACGCGCGACGAGCCATCCGGGCGGCGCTGCAGATGGTCAAGGAGGCGGAGGAATTCAAGCAATGGATGCGTGAGCGCTTTCCCGGCCGGGGCCTGCCTGAATTCCGCATCGGCATCGGCGTGCATAGCGGCGAGGCGGTGATAGGCGACATCGGCTCGGTCAAACGCACGGAATTCACCGCCATCGGTGATACCGTGAACGCGGCGTCCCGGCTGGAGGGAGTGACCAAGGAGATGCAGTGCGTGCTCGTCGCAAGCAAGGCGACCGTCGATGCGGCGGGAGACGGTGTCATCACCGGCAAGCGGGAAACCGTCAAAGTCAAGGGCAAAGATGAACTCATCGAGGTGTTCGAGATTCTGGG
>DAIRFM010000103.1:0-6142 GCA_036795025.1 Burkholderiales bacterium
GATGCCGAGCGCGGCGTACAGGCCGGCGCTGACGTCGGCGATCGCGGCGCCGGTGCGCATCGGGCCCTGGCCGGGAACACCGGTGACCGACATCAGGCCGCTCATGCCCTGGGCGATTTGATCGAACCCCGGCCGCTCGCGGTAGGGTCCGTCCTGGCCGAAACCGGAGATGCTGGCGAGGATAATGCGCGGATTGATCGCCTTGAGCGACTCGTAATCGATGCCGAGGCGGAACTTGACGTCGGGACGATAGTTCTCGACCACCACATCGGCCTTCTGCGCCAAACGGGCGAAGACTTCGCGGCCCTCGGGCAGCTTGAGGTTGAGCGTCATCGCGCGCTTGTTGCGGTGCAGATTCTGAAAGTCCGGGCCGTTGCGCGGCCCGCCCATGCCTTCGTTTGGGTCCACCCCCGGAGGCGATTCGATCTTGATCACGTCGGCGCCAAAATCGGCGAGTTGCTTGACGCAGGTCGGGCCGGCGCGAACGCGCGACAGGTCGAGGACGCGAAAGCGCGAGAGTGCGGTTGAAGCGGGAATATGGGTCATGTCGGGGTCTGGATGGGTTTGAGGGAGAGGCTGTGCGCCCGGGATTATCGCGTTGCCGCCAGCGTACCGCAAGGGTTTCCGTCCGCTATGCGGAAAGCGGCTTGCCAACTCCGGCTCAGGCGATCCACTCGCTCACCGGCGCCCTCGCCTCCTCGAGCGGCTGGCACAGCACATCCACCAGTACCGGTTCGTTCGCCTCCACCGCCAGCTTGAGCGTGTCGCGCAGCTTCTGCGGGTCTTCCACCCTGTAGCTTTTGACGCCGAAGGCGCTCGCCACCGCGGCGTGGTCGGTGCGCGAGAAATCGACCGAGAAATAACGCCCGCCGAAGCCTGTTTTCTGGCCGGCCCTGATCCAGCCGAAATTCGAGTTGGAAATCACCACCATGGCGAGCGGAATTTTCAGCCGGCAGATGGTCTCCAGCTCGCCCACGGTGAAACCGAAACTGCCATCGCCCATGACCGAAACGATTTTCGCGCCCGGGCGGCCGAAATAGGCGCCGGCTGCGGCGGCCATGGAATAGCCCAGCGCGCCGTGCGCGCGATTGCTGATGAAATGCCGCCCGGTGAGCTCGTTCTGGTAATAGGCGGAAAGGTACGGGCAAGGCGTGCCCGGGTCGGCGACCACGACGGCATCGTCTTGCAGCACGCGATTGAGTTCGGCCACCACGCGCTCCGGCCGGATCGGGCGTTCGTTCGCTTCGGCGAGCAGGCGAAAAGCGGAGAACTTCTCCCGCTTTGCCGCCGCCACCGCATCGGAACCCCAGCCGCGCGCACGCGCTCCCGAGGCATCCAGTTCGTCACGCAAGGCGGCAAGCGTCAGCTTCGCGTCGCCCACCAGGCCTACCGCCACCGGGTAGTTGGCGCCGATCACGGCCGGATCGATGTCGAGCTGAATCACCGCTACCTTGCCCGGCGCGGGATAGCGCCAGCGTTCGGTGGTGACCGAGCCGGCGCGGCAGCTTACGAATACAACCAGATCGGCGGCCTGCACCAGCGCGCGCGTGGGCAGGGTGCCGCCGTTGGAACCCACCACGCCCAGGGCGAGCGCATGCGCATCGCCGATGCTGCCCTGCCCGCTGATGGTGGTCGCGACCGGCGCGCCGAGCCGCCCGGCGCAGGCGACGAGTTCTGCCTCCGCGCCCGAGATCACCACCCCGCCGCCGACGATCAACAGCGGCCGCTCGGCTGCGATCAGCAATTTGGCCGCTTCCGCGATCGCCGCCGGATCGGCGCAATCGCGGCGCGAAGGGAATTGATTCAGGCTCGCATCGCCCCAGATATCGGCTTCATCGACCATTTGCTTTTGCACGTCGTAGGGAAGGCCGATGTGCACCGCGCCCGGCCTGCCCGTGGTCATCTGCTTGAACGCGTTGCGCAGCACGCGCGGGATGTCGGCGCCGGTATCGAGTACCGTGTTCCACTTGGTCAAGGGCCGGAACAAGGCCTGCTGGTCGAGTTCGGTGAGCGCGTACCTGCCGCGCGCCGACACCGAGATGTCCGACGTGAAGCACAGCACCGGGATGGAGGACTCGTTCGCTTCGACAACGCCGGGGAGGATGTAGGTCGCGCCGCCGCCGCTTGGTCCTTCGCACACGCCGACACGGCCGGACACGCGCGCATAGCCGTCGGCCATATAGGCGGCGGAGCGCTCGTCGCGGGTGAGAATATGCTGCATTCCGTGCTCCAGCCGGTACATGGCGTCGTAGAACGGCAGCGAAGTGTCACCGCACAGACCGAAGATGTGCTTTACGCCATGCAGTTGCAGCATGCGCACGAAGGCTTCGCCGCCGGTGATCTGGGTCATACCGAACTCTTTTTTTCTATTCGAAGCGAATCTTCGCTTCTTTTACAAATTTCGCCCACTTGTCATATTCGCGGCGCACAAACTGGCCCAGTTCCTGCGGCGTACTGCCTACGGGTTCGAAGCCGGCGGCAACCAGTTTGTTTTTCACCTCTGGATCCTGCAAAGTCGCGGTGAAGTCCTGGTGCAGGCGCTTGATCACCGCATCCGGCGTGCCGGCCGGCGCAAAAATGCCGATCCAGGAGTACGCCTCGAACCCGGGAAAGCCGCTTTCGGCTACGGTGGACACATCCGGCAGATCCGCCATGCGCCTGGCTCCGGTCACCGCCAGCGGTTTCAATTTGCCTGCCTGCATCTGCCCCTTTTGCGCGGCGTAGCTCAAGAAGCAGAATGCGACCTCGCCGGTGAGCATGGCCTGGATCGCGGGCCCGCCGCCCTTGTAGGGCACATGCAGCACGTCGATGCCGGCGAGACTCTTCAGGTTTTCCGCCAGCAGATGGTTCATGCTGCCCAGGCCGGTGGAGGCGTAATTGAGTTTGCCCGGCTGGCTCCTGGCCAACGCGATGAACTCCTTCAGGTTGTTCGCCGGCAATCCGCCGTAAGCGCCCATCACCAGCGGAAAGCGCACCAGCAACGTCACCGGCACCAGATCCTTGAAGGTGTCGTAGGGAAGGTCCTTGTACACGATCGGATTGATCGCATGCGTGTCGAAGGACAGGAACAGCGTGTACCCGTCGGGCGCGGACTTGGCGACGTAATTGGTGGCGATCACGCCGGCGGCGCCGGAGCGGTTGTCCACCAGCACCGGCTGGCCAAGCAACGCGGACAGCCTGGGCTGGATGGTGCGTGCGACGATGTCGGTGCTGCCGCCCGGCGGAAACGGCAGTACCAGGGTGACTGGCTTGTTCGGATATGCGCCTTGCGCCTGAGCCGCCCAAGGAACGAGACCGGCGCAAAAAGCGATGATCAGGGACAGCAGCTTTGGCTTCTTCATCATACTCACGAGAGCGCGTGTCATTTCATTCTCCGGAAAACAGAATAGAGCGCAGCATAGCACCATGCGTGCAACCGGAACGGTACGGCGAGCGCCGGTTCATTGGCATGGCGGCGCGGCCCCGGTTCAGCGTGCGAGCGACGCGCGATCGGCCTTGCACACGCGCTGCGGGCAGCGAAATCGGTAATAACGCTGGTTGAGATACAGCGTGACGTCGTCGATTTCATCCCCGCTCCAACTGCCGCCGACTTCGGTGCTCCAGCGCACCACCTGCACTCGAACGCCGCCGAACGACTTTGCCTTGCGCGCGCTGCGCTGGTGCACGCTGCTCGCATGGCAGGCGCTGCAGCGCGTTTCGTACAGAATCTTGCCGCGCTCCGCGTCGGCGGCCGCCTGCGCCCCGGACAGCCCTGCCAGCCCCAGCGCGAGCGACGCGATCACGATGCGTTTTTCCATGCTCATGTGCCCACCTGTTCGAGAGAGCGCCTCAACCAGCGCCTGCCGCAAAACCGCGACACCACTATATTGCATTATTTACGCGAGAGCTTGCCAAGCACCTTTGATCTGTGTCAAACCGAGGCAAGTCAGTCATGCGACTGGCGCGGGAGATGCCTTGAACATCGGTAGAAAATTCGCTGTTCAGTAATTCTAGACGCGCGCCAGGTCAATCCGTGACCTTGGCTCGGGTGAGTTTGACCGCGCCACGTTTGGTCTTGCTGTCGAGGCGCTTTTTCTGCGAACTGCGTGTCGGCCTGGTCGGCTTGCGTTTCTTCGGGGACACGGCAACGCTCTTGATGATCTCCTGCAGCCGCCTCAACGCCTCTTCCTTGTTCATTTCCTGGCTTCGATGCTGCTGCGCCTTGATGACGATTACGCCTTCCTTGGTGATGCGCTGATCCTTAAGTTTCAACAGGCGTTCTTTGTAGAAACCGGGGATCGATGATGCGCCGATGTCGAAGCGCAGGTGTATCGCGCTGGAAACCTTGTTTACATTCTGTCCTCCCGCTCCCTGGGCGCGAATGGCGCTGAGCTCGATCTCCGTGGCCGGGATCGTGACGTTATTGGAGATTTTCAACATGATTGCTACTTCGCGCGGAATCCAGTCATCGGACGCCATGCCGGTAGCCTAGTTCTCGCTTGTCGCGCGGGGACAAACGCTTGATCTGGTACTCCGCTTTGGATGCGGCCGATCGATCTGGATACTCGATGGCCGCGAGCAGGCGCCGCGGCGGGTGCGAGCGGGTATAACGCGCGCCCTTGCCGCGGACGTGCGCGGCATAGCGCGCATCGACGTCTATGGCGATCCCGGTGTAGATGCTCCCGTCCTTGCACTCGATAAGGTAGACGAACCAGGCCATACCCGCCTATTGAACCAAGGTGCTCAGTTCGGATCTTTGAAACTCCCCTCCAGCAGCTTGGCCTGCGCCGCCGCCAGGCGCGCGATCGGCACGCGCGGGCCGGAGCAGGACACGTAGTTGATTGCGATGCGATGGCAAAAATGAATCGAGGCGGGATCGCCGCCATGCTCGCCGCAGATGCCAACCTTCAGATCCGGCCGCGTCTGGCGGCCGCTCTCGACCGCCATTTTCATCAGTTGCCCGACTCCCTTGATGTCGAGCACTTCGAACGGGTTATCCTGCAGGATGCCGGTCTCGAGGTAGGCCGGCAGAAACTTGTTTTCCGCATCCTCACGGCTGAACGAGAAAGTGGCCTGGGTCAGGTCGTTGGTGCCGAAGGAGAAGAACTCCGCGTCTTGAGCCATGCGGCCCGCGCGCAGGCAGCCGCGCACCACTTCCAGCATCGAGCCGAACTTGAATTTCACGCTGATGCCGTGGGTCAGTTCCACCACCTTGTGGATGCGCTGCACCTTGCTGTGGATGCGCATAAGCTCTTCCACCGTGGCGACCTGCGGCACCATGATCTCGGGATAGATTTCGATGCCTTCCCGGGCGCACAGGGCCGCGGCTTCGAGAATCGCCTGGATCTGCATCGAGTAGATTTCCGGATAGGTGATGCCCAGGCGCACGCCGCGGTGTCCCAGCATCGGGTTGACCTCGGCCAGCGCGCGTACCTTTTTCAGGACCACTTCCTTCTTGCCGATTGCGTCCTCCTCCAGATGCGATCCCTTGAAGGTTTGCAGCGCACCCATGAGCTTGTTCAGGCCGTCGGCATATTGCTGGTACAGCTTGGGATTGAGCAGCTTCAGCGTGTCCGGCAACTCCTCCAGGCCCTTGATCGTGTCGCGCAGATGGTGCAGGTGGGCGATCTCCAGCTCGAGCTGCGCCGCGGTCGGAAGGAATTCGTGCATCGGCGGATCGAGCAGGCGTATCGTCACCGGCAGGCCCTTCATCGCCTTGAAGATTCCCTTGAAATCCGAGCGCTGGATCGGCAGCAGCCGGTCGAGCGCCGCCTGGCGTTCCTCCACCGTCTCGGCCAGGATCATTTCCTGCATGATGGGCAGGCGATCGGTGCTGTTGAACATGCGCTCGGTGCGGACCAGGCCGATTCCCACAGCGCCGAACTCCCGCGCGCGGATCGCGTCCTCCGGGGTGTCGGCGTTGGCCATCACCTTCAGTTCCGCCACCTCGTCCGCCCAGGCCAGCAGCGTGCCCATTTCCTCCGAAAACTCGGCTTCCACAGTCGGCACTTCGCCGGCATAGACGTGACCGGTGCCGCCGTCGATGGTAATGACGTCGCCCTCATGCAGGGTGGTATCGCCGATGACCGCGCTGCGCGCCTTGTCGTCGATCACGATCTGCTCGCAGCCGGAGACGCAGGGCTTGCCCATGCCGCGCGCGACC
>DAIRFM010000007.1:0-6356 GCA_036795025.1 Burkholderiales bacterium
AGCACTTTCCTCAGGCGATACGGCGAAGACGTTCGAGTAGTTCATCGGCGGAAATCGTCTCTCCTCGATCGGCTTGGGCGATCGATTCCAAGAGTTCCGCCTCAAGTTCCGGAGGAACCTCGAAGGTTTCGTCCGCATCGCGGGCAAGTATAGTGACAACGGCGCCCTCGGGCAGGGGATCACCCTCCACGACGATCTTGCCGCCTACGACGGTTCCGGTAGTTAGCTGCATAGGCGCCATGATACACCGGCGCATCGGCGTGCGCGCCATGAAGCCGAACGTCCGCGATAAAATTACCCGCACACCCCCACATACCCACAAGCGCTGCAAAAATCGCAGCCGTCCTTCTTGATCACGGCGTAGTTGCCGCATTCGGGGCAGCGCGCGCCTTTCATCATCGGCGCGGCGCCGCGCTCCGGGGTTTCGAGGATGCCCATGGTCTGCACCGGCATGCCGTCCTCGGTGAGGATGCCGAGCATGGCGTAGCGGTGGATGATCAGCCGCGCCAGGTAGGACACGGTGGACGGCCAGTTCTGCTGCTTGCGGCTCCCGGGGGTGTAGGCCATGAAATCGCCCAGCGGCTCGGGGTAGTTGAGGAGCTTCCTCAGTTTCATCCCGATCCAGGCCGGATCGATGATGCGCATGTCGAGCGACAGGATCTTGCACAGCCCGTCGAGCGAGCGCGGATACTCGCCCGAGAGCCACATCGAGTAGGGCCGGGTGACGCCGTCGGGCAGGGTGATTTCCTTTAAGCCCAGCACGAAATCGTCGCGGGTGCCGGGGTTGAGCACATCCACGGTCCAGGACATGGTGCCGTCGGCGCCGGTCTTGGGCTCCTTCAGGCTGAACATCGCATCGAGCACCGGCCCCTGCTTCGCCTCGGGCAGCGCGCCCAAGCGCTCGCAGCGCCAGCGCACCAGTTGCGCCACGGCGGAGGCGACGCTCGGCATGCGCATCTTTTCGCCATGCGGCGGAAACGCCATGTCGAAGGCATCGTCGCCCACGGTCTTCGCCAGCGTATCGAGCTTCAGCCGCAGCCAGGCCGGATCGTCGGCGCGCATGTCCATGGAGAGCGTCTTCGCCACGGCGCCGAGTCCGCGCGGCTGTTCGCTGCCGTTGACCCAGACCTCGAACGGATGGGCGTGGATCTCGTTTTCGACATGGCCGACGAACAGCGCGAAATGCCCGTGCGGGTGCTCGATCATATAGGTCCACGCCGGATTGCCTTCGGCGAGCTTGGGCCGGCCCGGCCAGCGCAGGCTGGCGAGCACGGGTTCGGGCATCGCCTTGATCTCGATGCGGCGATTGACGTCGCTGCTGACGAAGTCCTGCGGCCCGAGCAAGGGGCGCGCTCCCTCGGCCCCGCCCGGGGACAGCGTGCTGCCCACGGACAGCACCGAGCCGAGCACGCTGTTGGGGCGGTAGGTGGCGAGGCCCTTCAAGCCCGATTTCCAGGCGGTCATGTACAGGCCCTGGAAATGCTCGTACGGATAGTTCTCCGGCACGTTGACCGTCTTGGAGATGCTGGTGTCGATATAAGGCGCGACCGCCGCCACCATGGCTTCGTGCGCCGCGGCCGAGATCGCCAGCGCGGTGACGAAATATTCGGGTAGGGCGTCGCCGCCGCCCGCAGGGGCGGGCAGGGCGCCATTCGCGACCAGATGGCGGTATAGGCGCCAGGCGTAATCCTCGACCGGAAACTCCTGCAGCGTGCCATCGGCCATGCGCTTCTTGCGCGTGTAGCTCCAGGAGAACGGCGGCTCTATGCCGTTGGAGGCGTTGTCGGCGAAGGCAAGGCTGATGGTGCCGGTGGGGGCGATGGACAGGAGGTGGCTGTTCCGCAGGCCCTGTTTTCTGATCAGCGCCTTGATTTCCTGCGGCAGGCGCGTGGCGAAGCTGGTGCCGGACAGGTACATGTCGGCATTGAACAGCGGGAAGGCGCCGCGCTCGCGCGCGAGGTTGCTCGATGCGCGGTAAGCGTAATCGCGCATGGTCTCGGAGATTTTCGCCGCCAGCTCGCGCGCGGCCTCGCTGTCGTAGCGCCGGCACAGCATGATCAGCGCGTCGCCCAGGCCGGTGTAGCCCAGGCCCACGCGGCGCTTGTTCATCGCTTCTTCGTGCTGCTGCGGCAACGGCCAGGCGGTCGCATCGAGCACGTTGTCGAGCATGCGCACCGAAGTTTCGACCGTGGCGCCGAAGCGCTCAAAATCGAAAGCGGCCTGCCCGGTGAACGGGGCGGAGACGAAGTTGGTCAGGTTGATCGAGCCCAGGCAGCAGCAGCCGTATGGGGGCAGCGGCTGTTCAGCGCATGGATTCGTGGCCTCGATGGTCTCGCAGTAGTTGAGGTTGTTGTCGCGGTTCATGCGGTCGAGGAACAGGATCCCCGGCTCGGCGTGATCGTAGGTCGAGCGCATGATCTGATCCCACAGCTCGCGCGCGCGCAGCTTGCGGTATACCCACAGCCCGTCCTCGCGCTGATACGCGCCGCTGTCCATTACCTCCTGGTGCGGCCGCGCCTTGTGCACCAGTTCGGTTTCGAGGTCGTTCTCCACCGCCTGCATGAAGGCATCGGTGACGCCCACCGAAATGTTGAAATTGGAGAGGTCACCGCGGTCCTTGGCGTGGATGAATTCCTCCACGTCGGGATGGTCGCAGCGCAGCACGCCCATCTGCGCGCCGCGGCGCGAGCCTGCCGATTCCACCGTCTCGCACGAGCGGTCGAACACCCGCATGTAGGATACCGGCCCGCTGGCGCGCGAGTGCGTGCCCTTCACTTCCGAGCCCTTGGGGCGGATGGAGGAGAAATCGTAGCCGACACCGCCGCCGCGGCGCATGGTTTCCGCCGCCTGCTGTAGCGCGGTGTAGATGCCGGGCTTGTCGTCGACGATTTCGGAGATCGAGTCGCCCACCGGCTGCACGAAGCAGTTGATCAGCGTCGCCTGCATCTGGATGCCGGCGGCCGACATGATGCGCCCGGCCGGGATGAAGCCGGCTTCCATCGCCTGCAGGAAGCGCTTTTCCCACACAGCGCGTTTGTCTTCAGGCTCGACCGCGGCGAGCGCGTGGGCGATGCGCGCGCGCACATCATTGATGCTGGTCTCGGTGCCTTTGGCGTATTTCTCCAGCAGTACTTCGCGGCTGATTACTTGATCGGGGAGGGGGGGCACAACGACGCTGGAGGCTTTGATCTCTTTTTTTGTAATATCCATGTTATCAAGACCTTATAATAAAAACTTGTGGTAATGTCTAATCAGCATACTACAAATTTGTGGGATGTGCAGGCGCACGCAAATTAATATTTTCTGGTATAGGCAATGCGGTAAATCGCGCCCGCGCGGTCATCGGATACGAGCAAAGAGCCGTCGGGCATGAGTTCGATGTCCACCGGCCGCCCCCACGCCGACTCGCCCTGCAGCCAGCCTTCGGCAAACACTTCGTGCTTGATCGCCCTGCCGCCTTCGACCACCACGCGCGCGACGCGGTAGCCGATTTTCCTGCTGCGGTTCCAGGAGCCATGCTCGGCGATGAATATATTGTTGCGGAATTCGGCCGGGAACTGCGCGCCGGTGTAAAAGCGCATGCCCAGAGCAGCCACGTGCGGCCCCAGTTTTACTGCGGGCGGGGTGAATTCGGAGCAGGAGCGCCGGCTGAAACCGGGATCGGGCGTATCGCCCTGGTGGCAGTAGGGGAAGCCGAAGTGCATACCCTTCGCCGGCGCGTGGTTGAGCTCATCCGAGGGCAGATCGTCGCCCATCATGTCCCGGCCGTTGTCGGTGAACCACAGCTCCTTGGTCTCCGGTTGCCAGTCGAAGCCGACGCTGTTGCGTATGCCCCGCGCGAACACCTCGTAGCCCGAACCGGCCGGCCCCGAGGCGCTGCTTGCCGGCGCCGCATCCACTCTGATGCGCGCGATCAGGCCATGGCGTTCGTCGGGTTCGCACACGTTGCAGGGTGCGCCTACCGGCACATAGAGCCAACCGTCCGGGCCGAAGCGAATGAACTTCCAGCCGTGGTGCGCCTCGGCGGGAAATTTGTCGCTGACCGCCACGGGCGGAGGCGGCGAGTCCAGCCTGGATTCGATGTCGTCGTAGCGCAGGATGCGGTTGACCTCGGCCACGTAAAGCGCGCCATCGCGGAAAGCGACGCCATTGGGCATGTTCATGCCCGAAGCCACGGTGAACACTTGCGTCGCCTTGCCGTCCTGGTGCCGGACCGCATAGACCTTGCCGGCGCCGCGGGTGCCGACGAACAGCGTTCCTCTGTCGCCCCAGGCCATGGAGCGCGCATCGGGGAGGTCGTGCGCAAAGACGCTGATGGTGAAGCCCGGCGGCAGCTTGATCTTGTCTGTGGGGAGGCGCTGGGCCTCGGCGCCGAAGGCGAGGGCGCCGCACCAGGCAAACGCCAGCAACCGCAGAACGAATGGTACGGGGTTTATTTCCATGGGCTATCCTGTCAGAATCCGCATGCAATGGCGCTGAAAAGCCGGAAGAGGTGCTCGAGACGTTGCGCGGTTTCTTGGGGGAGCGGAGCTCTACCTGATGCCGGCGCGCATGAACGACTGCACGAACTGGCGCTGGAACAGGACGAAGGCGACGAGCAGCGGCGCCACCGACATCAGCGTCGCCGCCGTGATGATCGGCCACTGCACCCCGGATTCGGGCGCGCCGAATATGGCCAGACCCACGGTCAGCGGCCGCGTCTCGACCGAGTTGGTGATAACCAGCGGCCAGAGGAAATTGTTCCAGTGGTAGCTGACGGACACCAGGCCGTAGGCCAGATAGACCGGACGCGCCAGCGGCATGTAAACGCGGAACAGGATCTGCAGCATGCCGGCGCCCTCGACGCGCGCGGCTTCCTCGAGTTCCTTGGGCACGGTCTTGAACGCCTGGCGCAGCAGGAATATGCCGAAGGCGCTTGCCATGTACGGCAGCGCGATGCCGGGAATGGTGTCGACGAGGTTGAGCGCGCTCATGGTGCGGTAGTTCTCGACGATCAGTACCTCCGGCATGATCATCAGCTGCACCAGCACGAGGGCGAATGCTACCTCACGGCCGAAAAATTCGAAGCGCGCGAAGGCGTAGCCGGCTAGGGTGCAGAGCACGAACTGCGCGGCGAGCGTCATTGTGACCAGGAAGAAGGTATTCAGGAAATAGCGCGGGAACGGCGCCTGACTCCAGGCGATGCGGAAGTTCTCCAGGGTCAGCGGGGCGAAGAGGCGGAAATGCGTCGCGTACTCCGGCGGATGGAACGCGCTCCAGAACGCGTACAGGAGCGGCGCAATCCAGATCAGTCCGAGCAGCCAGGCGCCGGCGATCTCGGCCCAGTCCCCAAACCCCCTGCCGCGGCGCACGCTCATTGGTAGTGGATGCGCTTTTCCAGGAGGAAGTACTGGCCGATCGCCAGTACCGCCAGGATGACCAGCAGCACGACGGTCAGCGTCGCCGCGTAGGACTCGTCGAGGAAACTGAAGGCGACCTGGTAGATGTAGTAGAGCAAGAGCGAGCTCGCGTTGTCGGGTCCGCCCTTGGTCAGGATGAAAAGCTGGTCGACCAGCTTGAACGAGTTGATGACGGCGTTGATGAGCACGAACAGCGTCGTCGGCATCAGCAGCGGAAACACGACGCGCCGGAAATAGTGCCAGCGCCCGGCTCCCTCCAGCGTCGCCGCCTCCTCGAGCTCGGGCGATATCGCTTGCAGACCGGCAAGGTAGAAGATCATGAAAAACCCGGATTCCTTCCAGATGGTCATCACGATCAGACAGCCCATGACCGTGTCCGGGCGGCCGAGCCAGTTGTGGCCCGGAATGCCGAAGATGGCGAGCATCTGGTCGATGAGCCCGATGCCGGGGCTGTAAAAGAACAGCCAGATGTTGGCCACCGCGATCATCGGCAGTATGGTCGGCGTGAAGTAGGCCATGCGCACCAGGGCGCGCCCGGGAATCCGGCCGTTGACCCACAGCGCCATGGTGATGGCGATCACTATGCTCGCCGGGACGGTACCGAGGGCGAACCAGACGTTGTTCTTGAGCACCTTCCAGAACACCGGGTCGGCGGCCATCGTGGCGTAGTTGTCGAGACCAACGAACGCGCTCGGATACATAGCGCTCGCGGGCGAGAAAAAGCTCTGCGCCAGCGAAGCGACCGCGGGGTAATGGGTGAAGGCGACCAGCAGCACCGCGGCGGGCAGCAGCAGCAGCCAGCCGTATACGTGGACCAGGAGGGTGCGGTGCATCGAGAAACCAGACGCGCGGGACCGCTTGCCGCGGCCCGCGCGCGGGCGGATTATTTCGCCGTGCGGTAACGGCGCAGCAGAGGATCGGCTTGCGCCTGCGCCGCCTTCAGTGCCGCTTCCGGCG